>JBNAUV010000001.1:0-64816 GCA_049700655.1 Minisyncoccales bacterium
AGGAAGTTTTGAAAAACAGAGCCAAGCCGCGCCATTCTAAAAAGAGACATTATTTCCCTTTCACCGGACTTTTGAAATGCGGGGAATGCGGAGCGGCAATAACCGCTCAATGGGCACACGGCAACGGCGGGACTTATCGTTATTATCGTTGCACCAAGCGGCTTGGTCCCTGCTCGCAAAGATATTTGAGAGAAGATTTATTAGTTAAACAACTGAAAGAGAAAATCTCAAAAGTCGCTCTTTGCGAAGACTGGAAAGAGAAAATGTTGGCGCAAGTGGAAGTCTGGGAAAAAGAAAACATCCAGTCTTCGCAATCTTTCGCCCAAAATCTTGAGAACCAAATTAAAGAGGTTGAACAAAAACTTGATAGGTTAGTAAATGCCTTTTTGGACGGCTCAATTGAAAAAGAAACTTATCTTGCCAAAAAAGATGAACTCATTAAAATCAAAACTGCCCTTTTACAGAAAAAGGGCGATTTTGGGCGAAAGGGGAACAATTGGATTGAACCATTGAAAGAATGGATTTTAGCCGCTCGCCACGCTGAAAAACTGGCTTCGTCAAACGAATTTGATGAAATCAAATCGTTTGTGGAAAAAATTGGAACGAACCGCCGCCTGCTGGACAGAAAACTGATTTTTGATTTTGTCCGTCCCTTTGATTTAATCCTAAAATACAAAGAAAAATGGGAAGCGAGCCGAGCCGAAGGCGAGGCGAGCGAGCAAACATCTTTCCCAAAAAATAATGAAAGTTGCATCTGGTCGGGCTGCCGGGAATTGAACCCGGGTCGCACCCACCCCAAGGGTGTATACTACCGTTGTACTACAGCCCGTTTGGCAAGAATTATTTCTTTTTTGCCAGCGCTTTAATACATTTAGTGCAGGCCTTGACTTTTTTGCCTGAAGGCAAAGTCACCCATTGGAGATTGGGATATTTGCGTCTTTTGGTTGTAGGATTGTATTTGCCCCTTAATTTTTTCAGTCGCCAAACCAAGATTGATTTTTTACCGCATAAAGCGCAAACGCGTGACATACAATTTTATCTTAACTGTTTTGTTAATTTTTTGCAAGATATTTTTTGATATGTTATAAAAATATATTATATATATTATGGATGTGAGCATTATTTTTTATTTAATCATTTTAATTTTTTCAGTTATCATTCACGAGATAGCGCACGGCAGTGTGGCCAATGTGCTTGGCGATCCAACAGCCAAAAACGCTGGCCGCTTGAGTTTAAATCCATTAAAGCATTTGGATTTTTTTGGCTCTTTTTTGGTGCCATTTTTTCTGATTATTTTGCAAAGCCCTGTTTTGATTGGCTGGGCCAAACCAGTGCCAATTAATCCTTTTAATTTTAAAAATCCTCAACGGGATGAAGTTAAAGTTGCTCTGGCTGGTCCTTTAGCCAATTTTTCCATAGCCCTAATTTTTGGTTTATTCATTAGATTTATTTCTTTGCCCGAACCGCTTTTAATCCTTTTTAGTTTTATTGTCGCGCTTAATTTAGTTTTGGCTATTTTTAATTTAATTCCTTTGCCGCCTTTAGATGGTTCGCATCTTCTTTTTTCTGTATTATCGCCAAAATTTAATAAAATTAAATTATTTTTGCATCAATATGGTTTGTTAATTCTTTTCTTTTTTATTTTTTTCTGTTTGTCATATGTTTTTCTTTTGGTTAGATGGATTTTTTTGTTAATTACCGGCCAACCCCTTGTCATCTGATTAAAATTATGTTAAATAGAATTTATTATTTTAATTATGTGTCCAACAATTCATCAATTACCGAGCTGGCGCAGCTAGCAAGGGTACAGATAAACTTCATATAATACAAAATTATTATTTATGCCCACTATTCATCAGTTAATTAAAAAAGGCAGAAAGAAGTTGAAAGCGCGACCAAAAGCGCCGGCTTTAACTTTTGGCTTTAATGTTTTAAAAAATCGTCCAAAAGATTTTTTTTCTCCTTTTAAAAAAGGAGTTTGTTTGAAAGTTTTTACCACCACACCCAAAAAACCCAATTCCGCCCTACGCAAAGTGGCGCGTGTTCGTTTGACCAATGGTATGGAAGTTACCGCTTATATTCCGGGCGAAGGCCATAATTTACAAGAACACGCAGTGGTTTTGGTGCGGGGCGGCCGGGTAAAAGATTTGCCGGGCGTGCGGTATCATATTGTCAGAGGTGTTTTAGATACGGCTGGCGTGGAGGGGAGAAAACAGCAGAGGTCAAAATATGGCGCTAAGAAAGAGAAATAATTTATGGGAAAACAAAAAAAGAAATTTAAAAGAGAAATTTTGCCCGATCCGGTTTTTAATAATGTGATGGTTGCCAAATTTATCAATCAGGTGATGAGACGCGGCAAAAAGACCATAGCGCGTAAAATTGTTTACGGCGCTTTTGCCATTATTAAAGAAAAAACCAAACAAGAGCCAGTGGAGGTTTTTGAGAAAGCCATTAAAAATGTTTCTCCTTTGTTAGAAGTTAAACCTAAAAGAGTGGGCGGAGCCACTTATCAAGTGCCTTATGAAGTTAAAAAAGAAAGGGGTATAACTTTAGCCATGCGCTGGATAATTCAGGCTGCTAAATCAAAAAAAGGCAAACCAATGAAAAATAAATTGGCCGAAGAATTGATTTTGGCAGCGAAAAACGAAGGAGCGGCTATTAAAAAAAGAGAAGACACGCATCGTATGGCTGAAGCCAATCGGGCTTTTGCCCATTTTGCTTATTAAAACTATGCCTAGAAGTTATCCTATAGAAAAATATCGGAATATCGGCATCATTGCCCATATTGACGCTGGTAAAACAACCGTGACGGAACGGATTCTTTTTTATACTGGCGTCTCTCATAAAATTGGCGAAGTCCATGAGGGCACGACTATTATGGATTGGATGGTGCAAGAAAGAGAAAGAGGTATTACCATTACTTCAGCTGCTACTACTTGTTTTTGGCGGCCAGTAGGTTTGGAGGATACTGATCCTAAAAAGAAAGAAGAATATCGGATTAATATTATTGATACGCCCGGCCATATTGATTTTACAGTTGAAGTACAGCGTTCTTTGCGAGTTTTAGATGGCGCAGTGGTTGTTTTTGATGGCGTGGCCGGCGTGGAACCGCAATCAGAAACTGTTTGGCGTCAGGCGGATAAATTTAATGTGCCGCGCATTTGCTTTATTAATAAATTAGATCGAATGGGCGCTTCTTTTGAAAAAAGTTTAAATTCAATTTGGCAAAAACTTTCGCCCAATGCTGTGGCTTTGCAAATACCAGTGGGTGAAGAAGAAAATTTTCAGGGAGTGATTGATTTATTAACAATGAAAATGTACCGGTTTGAAGGCAATTATGGTGAGATAATTAAAAAAGAAGAAATTCCCGCCTCTTTTTCAGAGAAAGCGCAAGAATGGCGGAAAAAATTAATTGAGAAGATAGTGGCTGAAGATGAAACTTTGTTAGAAAGATATTTGTCTGGCCAAGAAATTGCGGTTAGTGAATTGAGAAGAATTTTAAGACAAGCCACGCTTAATTATAAACTAATTCCGGTTTTCTGCGGTTCTGCTTTAAAAAATAAAGGCGTCCAATTAATGTTGGATGGCGTTGTTTTTTATTTGCCCAGCCCAATAGATTTGCCGGCTATTAAAGGGACTAATCCGAAAACTGGCGAGACGGTGGAAATTAAACCTTTAGACACCGAACCTTTTTGCGCTTTGGCTTTTAAAATAGCCGCTGACCCGTATGTCGGCACTTTGACTTATTTTCGGGTCTATGCTGGCTATCTAAAAAAAGGCTCCTATGTTTTAAATACCACCAGCGGTGAAAAAGAAAGAATTGGCCGAATTTTAAGAATGCACGCCAATCAAAGAGAAGAAGTGGAAGAAGTTTTTGCTGGTGATATTGCGGCCACAGTTGGTTTAAAAAATACTTCTACTGGCCACACGCTTTGCAGCGAAGACCGACTAGTTGTTTTAGAAAGCATCACTTTTCCTGAACCAGTTATTTCAATTAAAATTGAGCCGAAAACCAAGGCTGACCAGGAGAAGTTAAGCGTGGCTTTAAGAAAATTAATGGAAGAAGATCCAACTTTTAAAGTTAAAGGAGATTTGGAAACAGGCGAAACCATTATTTCTGGCATGGGCGAATTGCATTTAGAAATTATTACTGATCGGCTAAAAAGAGAATTTAAGGTAGAAGCCAATGTTGGCCGGCCACAAGTGGCTTATAAAGAAACCATTAAAGAAACAGCTGAAGCAGAGGGAAAGTATATTCGTCAGTCAGGCGGCCGCGGTCAATATGGCCATGTTTGGTTGAGAATTAACCCAAAAGAAAGAGGCGCTGGTTTTGAATTTGTTGATGAAATAAAAGGCGGTATTATTCCCAAAGAATTTATTCCAGCCGTGGAAAAAGGCGTTAAAGAAGCCATGAGTAAAGGCGTTTTGGCTGGTTATCCTTTAGTTGATTTTAAGGCTACGCTTTACGATGGTTCTTTTCATGAAGTTGATTCTTCTGAAATGGCTTTTAAAATCGCTGGCTCAATTGCTTTTCAAGAAGCAGCCAAAAAAGCCAAACCTGTTTTATTAGAACCGATTATGAAATTAGAAGTGATTATACCAGCTGAATTCTTTGGCGATGTGATTGGCGATTTATCAGCCCGGCGCGGCAAAATTGAAGAAACAAAAGATAGATTGCAAATGAAGGTGATTGACGCTAAAGTGCCTTTAGCCGAAATGTTTGGTTACGCCACTACTTTAAGAAGCTTGACCGAAGGCCGAGGAACTTTTACAATGGAATTTGATCATTATGGCGAAGTGCCGGCTAATATTGCCCAAGAGATAATTGAGGGAAAACGAAAATAATCCACAATTAAAAGTTGACTTATTTTTTGAGTTAGATAAAATAATAATTATTAATTAAAATCAAAAGTTAAAAAGGTTAAAAAAAATAAAAATTAATAATTTAAAATTAATAATTTAAAACTATGGCAGAAAAAGAAAAATTTATTAGAGAAAAAACCCATATTAATATTGGGTCTATTGGCCATGTTGACCATGGCAAAACAACTTTAACCGCGGCCGTGCTTAAAATTCAGTCATTAGCTGGATTTAAATCAAGCCAAAAATCAGTTGATGAAATTGATTCAGCGCCAGAAGAGAAAGCGCGCGGTTTAACTATTAATGTAACACATGTTGAATTTGAATCAGCTAAGAGACACTATGCTTGGATTGATTGTCCGGGCCACGCTGATTATATTAAAAACATGATTACAGGCGCGGCTCAAATGGATGGAGCAATTTTGGTTGTTTCCGCGCCCGATGGACCAATGCCGCAAACCAGAGAGCATATTCTTTTGGCTCGCCAAGTTGGCTTGCCGGCTTTGGTTGTTTTTCTTAACAAATGCGATATGGTTGATGATCCAGAAATGATTTCTTTGGTTGAATCAGAGGTGAGAGAATTATTAAAGAAATATAATTTCCCGGGCGATAAAACCCCCATTATTAAAGGTTCAGCCCTAAAGGCTTTAGAAGTAAAATCAATTGATGATGAAGCGGCTAAACCAATTTTAGAATTGGTTAAAGCCATTGATGAATATATTCCTGAACCGGTTCGTGAGACTGATAAGCCATTTTTAATGGCTATTGAAGACGTATTTTCAATCGCTGGTCGGGGCACTGTAGCCACTGGTCGAATTGAGCGAGGCGTTATTCGTCCTAACGAAGAAGTGGAATTAGTGGGTCTTAGACCAACCAGTAAAACTATTGCGGTCAGCATTGAAATGTTTAATAAAATATTAGATGAAGGCCGGGCCGGCGATAATGTTGGTATTTTATTGAGAGGTTTAAAGAAAGAAGAAGTAGAACGCGGTCAGGTTTTAGCCAAACCCGGTTCTATTACTCCCCATACTGAATTTGAAGGAGAAGTTTATGTTTTAACCAAAGAAGAGGGTGGTCGGCATACGCCATTCTTTAATGGTTATAAGCCGCAACTTTATTTCCGAACCACCGATGTGACTGGCGAGGTTACTTTGCCAGAGGGCACAGAAATGGTTATGCCCGGCGATACAGTTAATTTGAAAATTAAATTGATTGCGCCGATTGCTATGGAAGAGAAACAAAGATTTGCTATTCGTGAAGGCGGTAAGACAGTGGGCGCAGGAGTTGTGACCAAAATAATTAAATAAATAATAAACATTAAATTTATTTATTATTTAACTGTTGTTTTTTAAAAAAATTTAAGATGCCCCAAAAGAAAGTTACAGCAACCAAAGAAGAGATAAAACCGAAAATTAGAATAAAATTAAAAGCCTTTGATCATAAGGTAATTGATAATTCAACAAAGCAAATTGTTGAAGCAGTCTTGCGTTATGGGGCTGAAATTTCTGGTCCAGTTCCTCTGCCGACCGAAATTCATAAATACACTGTTAACCGTTCCTCTTTTGTTCATAAAGACAGCCGCGAGCAGTTTGAGATGAGGATTCATAAGAGATTGATTGATATTCTCAACCCCAACCCAAAAATAATTGATGCCCTGATGAATTTAAATTTACCAGCCGGGGTAGATGTAGAAATAAAGATGTAATTTTTATTGACACATTTCTAAATAAAATGTTAGTATTAAATTAATTCAATAATAAAAATTAAAATAGCCATTAGGCATTTAAAGCCGGGCTATTGCCCGGTTTTGTATTAGAAAAAATGAAATTCATTTTAGGTAAAAAATTAGGCATGTCGCAAATTTTTCAGGAGGATGGAAAGGTTATACCAGTAACTTTAATTGAAGCTGGCCCTTGTTTTGTTACCCAAATAAAAAATAAAGACAAAGATAAATATGAAGCTGTGCAGATTGGATTTATTAAAAAAACAAAAAAAATAAAGAAAAGCGAACAAGAAAAACCATTTAAATATTTAAAAGAATTTAGGGGCGAGGGTATAGATATTACCAAGTATAAAGTTGGCGATCAGATTGATGTGGCAATTTTTAAAGAGGGCGATCGGGTAAAAATTTCTGGAATTTCAAAAGGTAAGGGTTTTCAAGGCGCAGTAAAAAGATGGGGTTTTGCTGGTCGGGGAAGCAGTCATGGCGTTAAACATGAACATCGAACCATTGGTTCGGTTGGTTCAAGATTTCCGCAGCGAGTGGTCAAAGGCAGAAAAATGCCCGGCCGCATGGGCAGTGAAAGAATAACGATAAGCAATTTACAAATTGTTAAGGTTGATAAAGAAAATAATTTATTAGCCGTTAAAGGCGCCGTGCCCGGCAATCAGGGGGCTTTATTAGAAATAAAAGGATAATTATTTATGAAAATTGTAATTTACAATACAGAAGGAAAAGAAGTTGATACTTTGACACTGCCCAAGGATATTTTTGATGTTAAAATAAATGAAGATTTAATTTATCAGGTAGTGACAGCGCAACAAGCCAACCGTCGGCAAGGAACAGTTCAGACCAAAGGACGGGGCGAAGTGCGTGGCGGCGGGAAAAAGCCATGGCGTCAAAAAGGGACAGGTCGAGCGAGGGTTGGTTCAATTCGTTCACCCTTATGGCGCGGCGGCGGTGTCACTTTTGGCCCAACAAAAGAAAAAGTTTATAAAAAGAAAATTTCCAAACAAATGAGACGCCAGGCGCTTTTAATGACTTTATCCGCTAAAGCAAAAAATAATTTATTAGTTTTATTAGACCAGTTGAAATTAGAAAAAATTAAAACGAAAATAATAGCCGATATCTTGAAAAAATTGCCTTGCCAAAACAAAAGTACGCTTTTGGTGACGCCTGCTTACGACAAAACAATTGTTTTATCAACTAGAAATTTACCCAAGGTTCAGATCATGCCAGCCAAAGATTTGAATGCTTTAGATGTGCTTTCTTTTAAATATTTAGTTATGACAGCCGAGGCAATTAAGGTAATTAAAGAAACATTTTTAAAACAAAAATAGTTTATGGCTATCTTTAATATTTTTAAAAAGAAAATAAGAAAAAAGGAGGAGAAAAAAGAAATAAAAAAAGAGCAGGCCCAGAAATTAACAGCCGAGCAAACAACATTGGCCGGTCAACCAAAAATTAAAAAAGAAACCGATTTTGCTGAAGGATATAAAATTATTAAAAGCCCCCATATTACTGAAAAGGCGAGCGATTTAACTGAAACGAATCAGTATGTGTTTAAAGTTTTTTCTCAAGCCAATAAGATTCAGATTAAAAAAGCAGTTGAAAAGAAATATGGGGTTAATGTAGAAAAAATAAGAATTATTAATGTGCCCAGCAAAAGAAGACGAATGGGCAGAATTGTTGGAGCAAGGCAGGGCTATAAAAAAGCTATTGTTGAGATTAAAAAAGGACAAAAAATTGAGATATTACCACGATAAATTTTATGACTTATCAATTATTAAATAAAAAGAAACCAGAGAAAAAATTATTGCTTCCCTTAAAGAAAAAAGCGGGCCGGGCATCTTCTGGTAGAATTACAGTGCGGCATCGGGGTGGCGGGGTGAAGCGTCTTTATCGTTTGATTGATTTTGGTCAGGAAAAACTTAACATCCCGGCTGAGGTAAAAGCAATTGAATATGATCCTAACCGGACCGCTTTTATTTGTCTTTTAGAATATGAGGATGGCGACAAGAGATATCAACTTTGTCCCCAAGAAGTAAAAGTTGGAGATAAGATTATTTGCGCGGAGAAAACTGAAATAAAACCAGGCAATCGGTTGAAATTGAAATATATACCAGTTGGGACACCGGTTTATAATGTGGAATTAATGCCCAATCAAGGCGGAAAATTAATTCGGAGCGCCGGAGCCTCAGCCACGGTTTTAGCGCAGGAAGGAAAATATACGCATTTGGTTTTGCCATCTTCAGAAACAAGAAAAATTTTAAATGAATGTTATGCTTCCATTGGTCGAATTTCTTTTCCTGAACACCGTTTTATAGAAATAAAGAAAGCCGGTCGAGTTAGATTAAAAGGTCGTCGACCGCAAGTGCGCGGTTCAGCCATGAATCCCTGCGATCATCCCCATGGCGGCGGCGAAGGCAGGGCGCCGATTGGTTTAAAACATCCTAAAACCCCTTGGGGCAAACCAGCTTTGGGAGTGAAGACGAGAAAAAAGAAATGGACAGATAAATTAATAATTCAACGGAGAGTAAAGAAAAAATAATTTTTAAAAAGTATGGCCAGATCAATTAAAAAAGGTCCTTTTGTTGATGAAAGCCTTTTAAGAAAAATTAAAAAAGCTAAACCCGGCGAGATAATTAAGACTTGGTCGAGACGATCAATTATTACACCAGAGATGGTTGGTCTTGTTTTTGGCGTACATAATGGTAAAGAATTTATTACTGTCAAGGTGACTGAAAGTATGGTTGGTCATAAATTGGGTGAATTTTCGCCAACAACCAAATTTGTCCGGCATGGCGGCAAGATGCAACGAGAATTAGAAGCCAAAGCAAAAGAACAGGAAAAACAAAAAACAACAACAGAAACAAAGTAAAACCGATTAATTAAATTATGCCAAGCAGTATTGCCAAATTAAATTACTTAAGAATATCTCCGCGCAAAGTAAGATTGGTGGCTGATTTAATTCGAGGCAAATCAGTGAAGGAAGCCAGGGCTATTTTAAATTTTGTTATTAAAAAGCCAACCCTGCCTTTATTAAAACTTTTAAACCAAGCCGTGGCCAATGCGCAACACAATTTTCATTTAGAACCAGATAATTTATATATTTCTAAAATAATTGTTAATGAAGGCCCAAAATTGAAAAGATGGCGGCCACGAGCTCGCGGTCAGGTTTATGAAATTCAGAAGAAAACTTCTCATATTACTTTAGTTTTGGATGAAATACCGGCAGAGAAAAAGAAGAAAATTATACAAAAACAGAAAGAATCGACAGAGGTCGTTGAGAAAGAAATAAAAGAAGAAAAAAAGGAAATTAAAACAAAAAAGAAAACGATTAAGCCAAAATTAAAAACAGAAAAACAGGCAAAACCAAAAATAGAAAAAACAATTAAAAAAATTTTTAGAAGAAAATCTTTTTAAAGAGTATGGCTCATAAAGTTCATCCCAAAGCGTTTCGTTTACAAAAATTAGAAAATTGGCTTTCACGCTGGTTTGAGAAGAGAAAATTAGCCGATTATTTGGAAGAAGATTTTATGATTAGAGAATTTTTAGAGAAAAAAATCGGCCAATTAGGCGTAGAAAAAATTGAAATTGAGCGATCGGCTAATAAAATAAACATAATTATTTCCACAGCCCGGCCCGGTTTGCTTATTGGTCGCAGCGGTCGGGGAGTTGAGGAATTAAAGAAACAATTAGTAAATCGAGTTATTAAGAAAGAGACAGGCGGACCAAAAGAAGTGAAAATTGAAATTAGAGAATTAAAAGATGTTTGGTCATCAGCTGTTTTATTAGCCAAACACATGGCTCAACAAATTGAAAAAAGGACGCCTTATCGTCGTGTTTTAAAACAAGCTTTGGCCAAAGCCATGTCATCAAAACAGGTAAAGGGTGTTCGAGTAGAAGTGGCTGGCCGACTGGATGGCAATGAAATCGCTCGTCGCGAATGGTTGCAAAAAGGCAGATTGCCGCGACAAACAATTCGAGCGGATATTGATTTTGCCCAAGCAACAGCTTATTGTAGCTATGGCACAGTTGGCGTAAAAGTTTGGATTTATAAGGGAGAAAAATTTGAATAATTAAACAAAAATTAAAAATTAATTGTTATGGCGATTTTAATGCCCAAAAAAGTAAAACACCGCAAATGGCAAAAAGGTCGTTCCAAAGGGAAAGAAACTCGTGGTAATTTTTTGGCTTTTGGCGCTTTTGGTTTAATGTCTTTAAGCACTCGCTGGATTTCGGCTCGTCAGATTGAAGCGGCCCGCAGGACAATTTTGCGATATTTGAAAAAAAAGGGTAAACTTTGGATTAGAATTTTTCCTGATAAACCAGTAACCCAAAAAGGAACCGAAGTGCCTATGGGTGGCGGCAAAGGTAGCGTTGATCATTATGTTTTTCCTATAAAACCGGGAAGAATTATTTTTGAATTAGATGGAGTAGAAGAGGAGGTAGCGCGGGAAGCCCTAGAAAAGGCCTCGGATAAACTGCCAATTAAGACAAAATTTATTAGAAGAAAATAATTAATTAAATAATTTCTGTTTATGAAAATAAAGATGACCGAATGGCGCAAAAAATCAAAAATAGAGTTGGAGAGAATATTAAAAGATAATAGAAAGAAATTGCAACAATTACGGTTTGATTTGGCTGCTGGAAAAGTGAAAAATGTAAAGGAGATTCGTTGGCTTAAGAAAGAAATTGCTCGAATTTTGACCTTGCTTAATGAATTGACAAAAAAAGAAAAAAATAAACAATAAATTTATGAAGAAAAAATTAATCGGCACCATTGTTTCTAATAAAATGAATAAAACAGTTGTGGTTGAGGTAGAACGACTTAAGGAACATCCTAAATATAAAAAAAGATTTAAGGTGCATAAAAAATATCATGCTCATGTTGAAACCGGTGAATATCAGGTGGGCGATAGGGTTATTATTGAGGAATGTCGGCCATTAAGCAAAACAAAAAAGTGGCGGGTAATAAGTAAGGTTTAATTTTAAAATATGATTCAACCAAGAACAATGTTGAAAGTTATTGATAATACTGGCGCCAAGATCGTTCAGTGCATTCATGTTTTGGGCGGCACGCGGCGACGCTGGGCGCAAATTGGCGATGTGATTGTGGCTGTAGTCAAGGAGGCTGAGCCGAGAAAAATTGTTAAAAAACACGAGGTTGTGAGGGCGTTAATTGTCCGCCAAAAAAGAAATTTTCGTCGCACTGATGGAACTTATATTCGGTTTGATGATAATGCAGTAGTGATTTTAGAAGGAAAAACAAAAGATCCCAAAGGTGGTCGAATCAGCGGTCCCATACCCAAAGAGATTAAAGAAAAAGGTTTTGATAAAGTGGCAGCTTTAGCCTCAGAATTAGTTTAAAAATTAATTTTTATGAGAATTAGAAAAGGAGATATTGTTTTAATAATTAAAGGAAAAGATCGGGGTAAAAAAGGCAAGGTTTTACAAGTTTTTCCGCGAGAAAATAGAATCATGGTTGAGGGTGTTAATTTAAGGAAAAAACATCAACGGCCGCGCCGGGCAGGCGAGAAAGGGCAGATTATTATTCTGCCGGGTCGTTTTTCAGCCAGCAATGTTAAACTTATTTGTTCTAAATGCGGTCAAGCCACTCGAGTGGGATATAAAATTGAAGGAGAAAAGAAATTTAGAATTTGCAAGAAATGCCATCAAGAAACATAATTTATTAAAGAAAAGACAAATAATATGTTACGTTTACAAGAAAAATATCAAAAAGAAGCAGTGCCAGCCATGATGAAAAAATTTGGCTATAAAAGCGTAATGGCTGTGCCGAAGTTAGTCAAAGTGGTTGTTAATACAGGTTATGGCAAGCAAATAGTTGATAAAACTGGCGAAGAGCAAAAAAAAATTATCAATGCTATTTTAGAAGATTTAAGTTTAATTTGTGGACAGAGAGCGATAAAGACATTTGCCCGGAAGTCAATTTCAGGTTTTAAGGTCAGACAAGGTATGCCGATTGGCGCTAAAGTAACTTTGCGCCGAAAAAAAATGATGGATTTTTTAGATAAATTAATTCATTTGGTTTTGCCGCGCACCAGGGATTTCTGGGGTATTCCTGAGAAATCAGTTGATCGTCGGAGTTTGACTATTGCCATTAAAGAACATATTGCTTTTCCTGAGGTTTCACCAGAAAAAGTACGGAGCATTTTTGGTTTAGAAGTAACTGTAATGACCAACGCCAAAACAAGAGAAGAAGCATTAGAATTATTTAAATTATTGGGATTTCCCATTAAAAGTTCATAAATCTATGGCCACCCAAGCTCAAATAGCCAAAGCCAAAAAGAAACCAAAATTTAAAAGTCGAATTATTAGACGTTGTTTTAGGTGCGGCCGAAAGAGAGGTTATTTGCGAAAATTTGGTTTATGCCGCATTTGTTTTCGGGAAATGGCTAATCAGGGGTTGATACCTGGAGTAAAAAAATCAAGCTGGTAAAACTATTTAAAAATTAAAAATTTAAAATTAAAAATTAATCTTATGGATCCAATTGCTGATATGTTAACTGCTATAAGAAATGCTTTAGCTGTGGGAAAACCAACAGTGGTGGTTCCTTTTTCTAAAATAAAATATGAAATAACCCAAATTTTAACTCGTGAAGGATTTATTGAGAAAGCGATTAAACACGATAGAAAAACAAAAAAAACAATAGAGATTTATTTGAAATATAAAGATAAGGTGCCGGTTATCTCAGGATTGAAGAAAGTTTCTAAACCAGGGCAAAGAATTTATTTGCCAGCCCGTAAAATAAAAAGAGTTAAAAGCGGGTATGGCTTGGCTGTTATTTCTACTTCTCAAGGATTAATGACTGACAGAGAGGCAAGAAAACAAAATTTAGGCGGCGAAATAATAGCTGAAATTTGGTAATTTAAATTTATGAGTCGTGTAGGCAAAAAACCAATTTTAATACCAGCCGGAGTTGAAGTAAAAATTGACGGACAAAAAGTTGTAGTTAAAGGTCCGCGGGGCGAACTTTTTAAAATAATTCATCCAGAAATTAGAGTTGAAACAAAAGATAATCAAATTTTTACTTCATCCCTTTTAGATTTAACCAAAGGAAAAGACAATAAAACATTAACCGGTCGTCAAATTAAGAAAATTAAAGCTCTTTGGGGTTTGTCGCGTGTTTTGATTGCCAATATGATTAAAGGTGTAACCGAGGGTTTTGAGAAAAAATTAGAAATTAGCGGCATTGGCTTCAAAGCAGAAGTTAGTGGCAATGAATTAATTTTATCAGTTGGTTTTAGTCACCCAATTAAATTAAAAATCCCGGCTGGCTTACAAGTTTCGGTGGTCAAAAATATTATTACAGTGAGTGGAGTTGATAAAGAATTAGTGGGCCAGTTTGCGGCAGTGGTGAGAAAGGTAAAATTAGCCGAACCCTATAAGGGTAAAGGCATAAAATATGTGGGTGAAGTGATTCGGCGAAAGGTTGGCAAAAAAGCAGCTGCGGTTGCTGGTAAATAATTAAAATATTATGTTAGAAAAACAAGAAAAAAGATACCGTCGCCATAAAAGAATAAGAGCCAAAGTTTTTGGCACAACTGCTCGACCACGACTTTGCGTTTTTAGGTCATCTAAACATATTTATGCGCAGTTAATCAATGATGAAGAAGGTAAAGTATTGGCCGCGGCCAGCGATAATGAAATTAAGAAAAAAATTAAAGGAAAGATTAAAATAGCCGAGGAGGTAGGTCATTTGATTGCTCAAAAGGCGCAAAAATTAAAGATTGCAAAAGTAGTTTTCGATCGCGGCGGTTATCAATATCATGGTCGAGTAAAAGCTTTGGCTGAGGGAGCCAGGCAAGAAGGATTAAAGTTTTAAATGATATATTATTTATGGCTACTAATCATCAACCAAAACCAGCCATAGAGAAAAAAGAAGAATTTGAATCAAAACTTTTAGACCTAACCAGAGTTACCCGAGTTACTGCTGGCGGCAAACATTTACGTTTTCGGGCAGTCGTGGTGGTGGGTAATAAACAGGGCAAGGTGGGTGTTGGCGTGGCCAAAGGATTAGATGTTGCCCAAGCGGTTGAAAAAGCGGATCGTTTAGCCAGAAAGAATTTAATAACAGTTGCTTTAAAAAATGAAACAATTCCTCATGAGGTTTACGCTAAAGTCGGTGCGGCTGAAGTAGTTTTAAAACCGCAAAAAAGAGGCAAAGGATTAGTGGCTGGCGGAGCGGTGAGAACTATTTGTTTATTGGCTGGTATAAAAGATGTTTCTTCAAAAATTTTAGGCCGGACGAAAAATAAATTAAACAATGCGTGGGCAACCATCGCCGCGCTTAAGAAATTAAAAACAAAAGGCTAATTTTGTTATATGCAACTACATGAAATAAAACCTAAACATTATTTTAAAAAGCGCCGCCGGCGCGGCCGTGGCGGTAAACGTGGGACATATTCTGGTCGGGGAATTAAGGGCCAGAAGGCTAGGGCTGGGAGAAAATTAAAGCCAATTATTCGAGAGTTAATTAAGCGTTACCCAAAATTAAGGGGATATCGACAAAAATCAAATATAAAGAAACAGAAAATAATTGCTCTTAATTTAGATCTTTTAGAAAATAACTTTAAAGAAGGCGAAATTGTTAATCCGCAAATTTTATTAGAAAAGGGTTTGATTAAAGAAATAAAAGGCAAAACACCATTGGTAAAAATTTTGAGCCGCGGCGAAATAAAAAAAGCTCTAACAATTGAAAATTGTTTGTTTTCTCAAAAAGCCAAAGAAAAATTGGAAAAAGCCGGCAGTGTGATAAAATAAAATTGAGAATTTATGTGGTACGAGAAAGTTGTTCAAATATTCAAAATTCCTGATCTAAGAAAAAAAATTCTTTTTACCTTAGGGGTTTTGGCTATTTTTAGATTAATGGCTAATTTGCCCATTCCGGGCATTTCTTCAACCAAGATGAGAGAATTTTTTGAGAGCGCCCAGATATTTGGTCTTTTAGATTTATTTAGTGGTGGCGCTTTAGACAAGCTTTCTTTAGCCATGTTGGGCTTGGGCCCTTATATTACAGCCACGATTATTATGCAGTTATTAACCATGATTTTTCCCTCTTTGGAGAAGTTGTATAAAGAAGAAGGAGAGCAGGGTAGACGAAAATTTAATCAATATAGTAGAATTCTCACCGTGCCCCTGGCTTTTTTGCAGGCCTATAGTATGTTAATGTTATTGCAGCGTCAAGGAATTATTGAGTCCCTTTCCTGGAGTTTGGTTTTAACCTCATCTTTAACTATTACCACAAGCGTCATGATTTTAATGTGGTTGGGCGAGTTGATTTCAGAAAAAGGTATTGGCAACGGCGTTTCTCTGTTGATTTTTGCCGGTATTGTGGCCGGCGTGCCGGTTCAAATTAGACAAATAATTTTAACCTGGGACCAATCTCTTTTGCCTTCTTATTTAGCCTTTTTTGCTTTGTCTTTTTTTATTATCGCTGGCGTAGTCTTGGTTAATGAGGGTCGGCGTAATATTCCAGTTTCTTACGCTAAAAGAGTGAGAGGCACTAAAATTTATGGCGGCGTTTCTACTTATCTTCCTTTAAATGTTAATCCGGCTGGCGTTATTCCTATTATTTTTGCTATGTCAATTTTGCTCTTTCCCGGAATGATCGCCAATTTTTTGACAGGAACTAGTGGTTTGGTTGGCGTTATTGCTTTGGCGTTAAAACGATTTTTTGAAAATGCTTGGGTTTATAATAGTTTATATTTTGTTTTAATCATTTTATTTACTTATTTTTATACTGCTGTCACCTTTGACCCCAAAGCCATTGCGACTAATTTGCAAAAAATGGGTGGTTTTGTTCCGGGCATTAGACCGGGCGAAAACACTGCCAAATTTATGCATTATATTTTAAATCGAGTCCTTTTAATTGGCGCTATTTTTTTAGGTTTTATTGCTGTGACACCGTCAATTATTGGCAGTTTAACCGGTGTAACCGTTTTTAGGTTCTTAATTGGCGGTACAGCTTTATTGATTGTGGTTTCTGTGGTTTTGGATTTAGTTCGCCAAATTAAAGCGCAATTACAGATGAGAGAATATGAAATATTCTAAAAAACCAAGGGTTATCATTTTACTTGGCCGACCTGGTTCCGGCAAGGGCACTCAGGCAAGATTGCTTTGTCAAAAATTTAATTTGATCTATTTTGGCGCCGGCGATGCTTTAAGGGCGCGCCAGAAAAAAGGCGATTTTACCGCAAAAAAATTAATTAAAGTGATGAATCAGGGCAAGTTGGTGCCGCGTTTTGTCATTGCCAAACTTTGGATAGACAAAATGGAAGAATTTAAAAAACAAAAAAATTTTCGCGGCTTTATTTGCGATGGCAGTCCACGTATTTTGACGGAAGCCGAACTTTTTGACGAGGCCTTGGCTTGGTATGAATGGGACAAAAGAACAAAAGTTTTTTTAATTGATATTTCGGCCCGCGAGGCGATTGAACGTTTAACCAAAAGAAGACAGTGTCAAAGATGTAAAAAAATAATTCCTTGGATTGGCGAATTTAAAAAATTGGAAAGATGCGATGAATGCCATGGAAAATTAGTGGTGCGGCCAGATGATAAAATAGGCGCCATTAAAAGCAGGTTGGCCGAATTTCAGGATAAAGTAATGAAAGTAGTTAGATATTATCAAAAACAAAATAAACTCATTAAAATTAACGGAGAACAAAGCATTGAGGGGGTTTTTAAGGATATTTTGCAGTATTTAAGATAATTAATAATTAACCAGACAGAGATAAAAACTCGGCTAAATTTTTATTTATGAATTTATGATAAAAATAAAATCGCCAGACGAAATTAAGATAATGGCTGAGGGCGGTAAGATTTTAGCTAAAATTATAAAAAAATTATCTGATCAAATAAAGCCAGGTATCACCACTCAACAATTAAATGATTTGGCTGAAGAATTAATTTTACAATCAGGTGGCCAGTGTTCGTTTAAGGGATATCAAAATTATCCTGCCTGTCTTTGTGTTTCAATTAATGAAGAAATTGTTCATAGCCTGCCAGGTCCGCGGCCAATCAAAGAGGGCGATCTTGTTTCTCTGGATTTGGGAATTTTTTATCGCGGTTATCATACTGATATGGCTATAACAAGACCAGTTGGCCGTGTTAGTCAGAGGGCCTTAAAATTAATTCGGGTAACTAAAACAGCCTTAAAACGAGGAATTAAAGAAATAAAACCCGGGGCTTATTTGGGTGATGTTGGTCAGGCCATTCAAAATTATGTAGAAAGCCAGGGATTTAATGTGGTCAGAGAGCTTTGCGGTCATGGCATTGGCTGCAAATTACATGAGGACCCGCAGGTTTTAAATTATGGAGCAAGAGGAACAGGCCAACAATTGAAAGAAGGTATGGTTTTATGTTTAGAGCCAATGGTCACTATGGCTGATTGGCGAATAAAAAAAAGCGAGGATGGTTATGGTTTTAAGACAATTGATAATTCTTTGTCTTGCCATTTTGAGCAGACAGTGGCGGTAACAAAAAAAGGTTGTCAGATTTTGACACCATTTAATTTTTAAAAAAATTTATGGTATAATTTTAAAATATGCGTCTATCAGTTATTATTCCGGCTTATAATGAAGCCAAAAGAATTAGCCAAACATTAAAATCAATAAATGATTATTTAACTCGGCAATCTTATACTTATGAGATTTTAGTGGTAGATAATGGATCGACCGATGAGACGCCAGTTTTAGTAGAAGAATTAAAATCAGCAATTAAGAATCTGAAATTAATTAAAGGAAAACAGGGTCGAGGCAAAGGGTTTGCTGTTAGAGAGGGTATGTTAAACGCGCGGGGCGATTTTCGGGTTTTTACTGATGCTGACAATTCAACTCCTCTTGATCAAGTTGAGAAAATGTGGCCCGAATTTGAAAGGGGCTATGAGGTAGTAATTGGTTCACGCGATGTTCAGGGCGCTGTCTTGGATCCGCCTCAACCGTGGTGGCGCAAATTAATTTTAGGCGAAGGTTTTAAGCTTTATCGTAAATTAATTATTGGTTTGTGGCCAATTAAAGATACACAATGCGGTTTTAAAGGTTTTACAAAAAAAGCAGCTGAGGATATTTTTCCTCTTTGCCGGATTGATCATTTTGCTTTTGATCCAGAGGTTTTGATTATTGCTCAAAAATTAGGTTATAAAATTAAAGAAATACCTATTTATTGGAAAAACGATCCCAATAGTACAGTTAAATTTAATTCAATATTCAAAATGGCCATTGATTTAATTAAGATAAGAATTAATTTAATTAAAGGAAGATATGAGCGAAAATAAAAAGAATATCAAAAAATTTCCTTCAGAATTGCGTTTTGACTTAATTTCTGGAGATTGGGTGGTGATTGCCACTGGTCGGGCGCGGCGACCAGAAATGTTTAAGAAACGAAAAGAAACCGAAGAAGTTTTACCGCCTGAATTATGCCCATTTTGTCAAATGGCGAGACAAAAAAAACCAGTGCTAATTTTTGCCCAGGGTAAAAAATTACCACCCCAAAGCAAATTACCGCAAAATTGGACCACAGTTGTTATCCCCAATAAATATCCAGCGTTTATTCCTAGCCAGAAGATTGTTAAAAAAAAGGAAGGTCCTTTTTATGAAATAATTCAAGCCACTGGGTTTCATGAAGTAGTAATTACTCGTGATCATTGGCGCTCTTTGGCTTTATTTAAAGTAGAGGAAGTGAAAGAAATTATTGATGTTTATCATGATCGTTTCCAAAATTTAATGAACAAAAAATTTGTCAATTATATTTCTATTTTTCATAATCATAAAGCCGAGGCAGGCGCTTCAATTTTTCATCCACATTCACAAATCATTACCACACCATTAATTGATGTTGATTTAAATAAGGCAATTGTTAATGCTGATAGATATTATCAAAAAACAAAAAAATGTCTTTATTGCGAAGTGGGCAAATGGGAGATGAAAGTTAAAAAAAGGATTATTTTTGAAAATAAACATTTTTTTGCGCTTTGTCCTTTTGCCTCTAAATCAGCCTTTGAAATGATTATTTCGCCAAAAAAACACCTTTCTTATTTTCAGGAAATTACTGAAGAAGAAAAATGGTCTTTGGCCGAAGCTTTTCAGATAGTGCTTTATAAGCTATACAAGGGTTTAGCCGATCCAGCTTATAATTTTTATTTACATACTGCTCCGACAGTTGGTAAATTTTACCCCCAATATCATTGGCACTGGACAATTTTGCCCAAGACAGCTGTTTGGGCTGGTTTTGAAATTGGCACTGGTATGGAAATTTCCACCATTGAACCAGAAAAAGCTGCCGCTTATTTAAGAAAACAATAATTCTTCATGGTAATAAAAAAACCCCAACTTGAAGTCGGGGTTTTTAATTTTTGTTATTAACAATATTTTTCATTGATAATTTCTATTAACAAACCCAAATCAAAGGGTTTGTTTAGCATTTTAACGCCATAATTTTCATATTTTTTCTTTAAAGAATCTGAAGTATCACCAGTAGTGGAAAAGACCTTGATTTGACCCTGTTGAATTTGATCTTTAAGTAATTCTACAACTTGCCATCCTTCATTGCCTTGGTTGCCAAAACTGTGGTCAAGAAAAAGTACATCAGGCTGATGGATTTCAATTGCTTTTAAGGCTTCTTCTATATTATGGCATTCAGCAAAACAGACATTAGGGTATCTTTTTAAACACCGAGCCATGGTGTTTAAAAAATTTTTTTCATCATCAATAAATAAGAACTTTTTCATTTTTTTACCTCCTTTCTTTTATTATTTTTATAAAGGTGCTTTATTTTAAAATAATAATATAAAATTAATTTTTGTCAATGTTTATCTTTTCTGTTACAAACATCCTTACAAACTTAAGAATGTAAGAATGTTGTATTTTGTTGGAATTTGAGTATAAAATTCGGGAATTAGAGGGACCTGTTTTTGGAGAATTAGGAAGAATTGCTTTTGAAGCCAAAGAAATTTTCTTTGTTATTATCATAAAAAGTTGCTGTTTTTTTTATTTTTTGCTAAAATAAAAATAAAATTATGAAAAATTTAATTGTCGGCAATTGGAAAACGAACCCAGTGAGTTTAGTTGAAGCTAAACATTTATTTAATTTAATCAAGCGAGGTGTGAAAAATTTAAAAAAAACAGAAGTCGTAATTTGTCCACCCTTTCTTTTTTTATCCGAATTAAAGAAAAATCAAAAACCCATTAAATTAGGCGCGCAGAATTGCTTTTGGGCAGAAAAAGGCGCTTTTACTGGTGAAATTTCCCCTTTGATGCTGAAAAATTTGGGTTGCGATTATGTCATTCTTGGTCATTCTGAAAGGCGAGCCTTAGGAGAAACTGATATGATGATAAATAAAAAAATTACTGCCTGTTTGAAAGCGAAATTGATTCCTATTCTTTGCCTCGGCGAAACCGAAGAACAAAGAAAAACAGGAAAAACCTTTGAAATTCTAAAAAAGCAATTAACAGCGGCATTTAAAAATTTAAAATTAAAAATTGAAAATTCGCCACTTTGTGTGGCTTATGAGCCCGTCTGGGCCATTGGCACTGGCAAGGCCTGCGATATAAGAGAGGCGCGGAGAATAAATAATTTTCTTAATAATTTAACCCATCATTTACCCTTACTTTATGGCGGAAGTGTCAATGCTCAAAATGGGATTGCTTATTTAACTCAAGCCGGTTTTCAAGGCCTACTGGTGGGTGGTTTGTCTTTAAAAGTCAATGATTTTGTTAAACTAATAAAACAGGTTGATTTTTTATAGAGAATTGATATGATAATTTTATGATAGATCAGTTTTTAAATGGTTGTTTTTTTAATCCAACCAAAGGAAAACTAAAAATTAAAGAAGTTATTGAAGAGGCAATTAATTATCTTTTAGAAAAGCCGGAAAAATTTTACGATATTATTGTTGGCTGTGATTCTTCATCAGGCGAAGAACCATTTTTTCCGGTAGCTTTGGTTATCTTAAGAAAAGGCCAGGGCGGGCGCTTTTTTTTAAAAAAGATTGCCTATCGGGATAGAAAATTTTATAATTGGAAACAAAGGATTTTAGAAGAAGTTTTGCTTTCTTGCCAGTTGGCTTTATTTTTAAGAGAAAATTTGGAGAAAGAAATTAGTCAAAGAGTAAAAAAGGAGGGAATAAGATATCAATTTCGTTATATTCACGCCGATGTGGGCGCCAATGGCCAAACCAAAGATATGATTAAAGAGATTGTTGGTTTAATTAAAGGCAATGGTTTTGAACCAAAAATAAAACCAGAATCTTTTGCTGCTTCAACAGTGGCAGACCGCTTTTCCTAAGATGAACTCTTATCAATTACGCCAAAATTTTTTATCTTTTTTTAAAAACAAAAAACACCAGATTGTTTCATCTAGTTCTTTGATTCCCACTGATCCATCAGTGCTTTTTACCACGGCCGGCATGCAGCAATTTAAATTATATTATTTGGGCGAAAAATCGCCTTACGGCAACAGAGTGGCTTCTTGCCAGAAATGTTTTAGAACATCAGATATTGATGAGGTAGGGGATAATCGACACCTAACTTTTTTAGAGATGCTGGGTAATTTTTCCTTTGGCGATTATTTTAAAAAAGAGGCCATTAATTGGGCTTATGAGTTTCTTTTTCAGGAATTAAAATTACCCCTTAATGACGCTTATTTTACTGTTTTTCAGGGCGATGAAAATGTGCCGGAAGATAAAGAATCAGGCAAAATTTGGCAAGCATTGGGCATTCCGGAAAGCAAAATAAAAAAATGCGATCGGTCTGATAATTTTTGGGGTCCAACCGGCAATGAGGGTCCTTGTGGCCCAACTACCGAGATTTATCTTAATGGTATTGAGGTTTGGAATTTGGTTTTTAATGAATATTATCAAGATGATAAAGGGAAATTAACACCACTGTCACAAAAAGGCGTAGATACTGGGATGGGTTTAGAACGGTTGGCGATGATAATACAAAATAAACCAAGTGTGTTCGAAACTGATTTGTTTTTACCAATTATCCAAGAGATTCAAAGTCAAAAGTCAAAAGTCAAAAGTCAAAAGTTGAGCGAGCGAAGCGAGCGAATTATCGCTGACCATATTAAGAGCGCGGTTTTCTTAATTGCTGATGGTGTTTTGCCAGCCAATGTGGAGCGGGGCTATGTTTTAAGAAGGATTTTAAGAAGGGCCATGCGTTATGGTTTATTGATGAATTTACCTAAACAGCTTTTAATTCCTTTAGCCCAAAAAGTTATTGAGATTTATCAAAATTTTTATTCAGAAGTTAAATCTAATGAAGCAAATATTTTAACTGTTATTCAACAAGAAGAAGAAAGATTTAGTAAAACGCTGCGAGAGGGTTTGAAACGGTTTGAGACAATTGCTCGACAAGGTGATATTTCCGGGCAAGAAGCTTTTCATCTTTATGACACTTATGGTTTTCCGCTAGAATTAATTAAAGAATTGGCCCAAGAAAAAAAGATCAAGATTGATGTTCAAGGATTTGAAGAAGCATTTAAGAAACATCAAGAGATTTCGCGGGCCGGGGCTGAACGTAAATTTGGTGGCGTAGGCAAAGAGGCCACTCAAGAAGCAATCCGGCTTCATACAGCCACTCATTTACTGCATAGCGCTTTGAGACAAATTTTAGGCCAACATGTGAAACAGATGGGTTCAGATATTACTCCCCAGCGACTTAGATTTGATTTTTCTCATCCGCAAAAATTATCGGCTGAGGAAATTAAAAAAACCGAAGAATTAGTAAATCAGAAAATTAAAGAAAATTTAGAGGTGAAAAAAGAAGAAATGGCTTTTCCAGAAGCATTAAAAACCGGCGCCCTGGCTTTTTTTAAGGAAAAATATCCGGCCATAGTCAATGTTTATTCTATTGGCGATTTTTCTAAAGAAATTTGCGCTGGTCCTCATGTTCAGCGCACTGGCGAATTGGGTCATTTCAAAATTATTAAAGAAGAAAGCGCTGGCGCTGGCATAAGAAGAATTAGAGCAATTTTAGAATAAGATTAAAAATATGACCAATAAAAAAGTTATTGATATTTTACCACCAATAAAAAAAGCGGCAAAAAAAGAAAGAGATGTTTTAACGCCTGCTCCCTTAATGAAATCTTCCAGCCGTCCTTTTCTAAAGAAGAGTTTAGTTTTTATTTTACTTATTTTAATTTTAGCCATTGCGCTGGCTTATTTTTATTTACCTCAAGCGGAAATAGAGATTTTTCCCAAAACCAGATTGTTGAATTTGGAAACAAAATTAATTGCTGACAAACAGATTAGTCAAATTGACGCAAACAATAAAACAATACCAGCCCAAGTTTTTCAAAAAGAAAAGAGTTTGGTTAATGTTTTTCCTGCCTCGGGCCGGGTTATTAAAGAAGAAAAAGCCAGGGGCATGATTAAGGTTTATAATGAATATTCAACTGCGCCTCAAATTTTAATAGCCAAAACGCGGTTTGTTTCAACTGATGGTAAAGTATTTAGAACTCCAGTTGCTGTCACAGTGCCGGGCGGTGTTTATGAAAAAGGTAAATTAATTCCAGGCGAGATAGAAATTGAGGTTGTGGCTGATAATCCAGGACCAGAATATAATATTGGACCTTCTACTTTTTCTATTCCAGGATTTGCTGGCACTGACAAATATACTAAATTTTATGCTAAATCTTTCCAAGCAATGAGCGGTGGTTTAAAAGAAGAAATTCCCCAGGTAACTGAAGAGGATTTGAAAAAGGCTGAGGAATTATTGACCAAGCAGGCTCAAAAAGAGTGTGAAGATTTGCTCAAACAGGAATTACAAACAGAAGCTATTTCAATGAATTTTTATTATTTTCCCGCTGAGATTAAAAATGAGATTATCGAAAAAATACCCTTGGTTTTGCCCAATGAGCAAGTGGCTGAATTTAAATATCAAGCCAAGGCTCGTTGTTGGAATTTGATTTTTAAAAAAGAAGATTTGCAAAATTTTGCTAAACAAATAATTGCTCAGCAAATTTTGCCAGATGAGAAATTATATGAAGGCAGTTTAAAAATAGATTACTCTCTTGCTGAGATTGATTTAACCGAAGGAAAAATTGTTTTATCGCTGAAAATAAGCAGTCAAATTTATTCAGGAATTGATTTTGATCTTTTGAAAAAAGCATTAGTTAATAAATCAATTGCTGAAGTAAAATTATTATTAGAAGATCAACCCAATATAGAGAGAGCCAATGTTAAATTTTGGCCCTTTTGGGTGACAAGCGTGCCTGAAGATTTAGAAAAAATTAAGATTAATTTAAAATTTAACTCCTCTTATTAATAAAAGGTTGACGAAAAAGACAGATTTTGCTAAATTAAAAAATTAACCGTGAATAAAGATAATAAGTTAAAAAAAAGCGGAGTTATTATTGAATCATTGCCGAGCACGCACTTTAAAGTAAGGTTAGACGACGGAAATGAAATTCTCTGTTACTTGTCAGGTAAATTAAGAAAATTCCGAATTAAAGTTTTGCCCGGAGATAGGGTTACAGTTGAGTTGTCGCCCTATGATCATAAGCGAGGTCGTATAATCTATCGTGGTTAATAAAAAATTATGAAAGTTCGGCCTTCAGTAAAGAAAATTTGTAAAGATTGTAAGATCGTCCGGCGAAAAGGACGAATTTATGTTATTTGTAAAAAAAATCCCAAACACAAACAAAGACAAGGATAAATTATGCCAAGAATTGCGGGAGTTAATATTCCCGAAAACAAACAAATATTAATAGCCCTGACCTATATTTATGGCATAGGTCGTGCTTTGAGTAAAAAGATATTATTAGAAACCGGCATTGAGTTTAATAAGAAAGCTGCTTCTTTAACCCCTCAAGAAATTGCCAAATTAAGAGAGGTTATTGAAAAGAAATATAAAGTTGAAGGTGAATTACGCCAAGAAGTAATGATGAATGTTAAAAGATTAAAAGATATTGGTTGTTGGCGTGGCTGGCGTCATATAAAAGGTCTGCCGGTTAGGGGACAAAGGACGCGAACCAACACACGCACTGTGCGGGGTAATGTCAGAAAAACAGTTGGTTCAGGAAGAAAAGCGCCACCCGCGCCAAAATAATTAAATTAATCAAATTATGGGTAAAAAGCGTGTTATTCAACCATCAAAAGAAGAATTATTAAAAGAAACAGAAAAAATTGAGGCCACGGTCAAAAAAGAAGAAATTAAAGAACCATCAAAAAAGGCCAAAGAAGGCAGGCTTTATGTTTTTTCATCTTATAATAATACTATGATTAGTTTAACCGATTTAAAAGGAAACACTTTATATTGGACAAGTGCTGGAAGAATTGGTTTTAAAGGAACAAAAAAAGGAACCTCTTTTGCCGCTGCTAAAGTGGCTGAAGCTGTTTCTCAAATAATTCAGAAATTGGGTATTGAAAAATTAGAGGTTTTGGTTAAGGGGATTGGCGCAGGAAGAGAATCAGCATTAAGATCATTGGTAGCTCAGGGCGTTGACATTGTTTCAATTAAAGACATTACACCGATTCCCCACAATGGTTGTCGTCCGCCGAAGGTGCGCCGAGTTTAAATTTTATAATCTATGGCCAGACAAAAATGTAAAATTTGCCGTCGTTTAGGAATGAAGCTTTTTTTAAAAGGTGAGCGTTGTTTTTCACCGAAATGTGCTATGGTCAGAAAACCATATCCACCCGGAGCCAAAGGTAAAAGAAGAAAAGCCGGACTTTCGGAATACGGTCGTCAATTGAGAGAAAAACAAAAATTAAAAAAATGGTATAATTTAGAAGAAAGGGAGTTTCGCAATTATGTTAAAAAAATTTTGGCTAAACGAGGCAGCCAAATAGATATTGGAGTTCTTTTGATTGAAACATTGGAGCGTCGTTTGGATAATGTTATTTTTAGATTGGGTTTTGCTTCTTCTCGCCGGGCAGCTCGTCAAATGGTTTCACATGGTTATTTTTTAGTTAATAATAGATCAACCAATATCCCTAGTTTTTTAGTAAAAAAAGGAGATAAAATTAAAATTAAACCAAATGTGATAAAAAAAGCAATTTTCCAAAAGATAAGCAGTTTGGTCAAAAAGCATAATCCTCCGTCTTGGTTGAAATTAGACACAACCAATTGGGAAACAGAGGTTATTGGTTTGCCAAATTATCAGGAGGCAGTTCCGTCAGTCGACCTTTTGGCAATTTTTGAATTTTATTCAAAATAAAAAGCTTAATAATTAAAATTATTACAATTATGTTACACTTACCCCAACCAGCTAAAATTATTAAAAAAGAAGCCAATAAAACTATTTTTGAAATAGAACCACTTTTTCCCGGTTATGGCATAACCATTGGCAATGCTTTGCGCCGGGTATTATTATCTTCCTTAGAAGGCGCGGCTGTCACCCAGATGAAGATTAAAGGCGTAGCGCATGAATTTTCAACTATCCCGGGAGTTTTGGAAGATGTAATCACTCTTATGCTTAACATTAAACAATTAAGATTTAAACTGTTTGGCAATGAACCGCAAAAAGCCACGCTTAAAGTTAAAGGAGAAAAAGAAGTAAAGGGTTCTGATTTTGTTTTGCCGCCTCAGGTGGAATTGGTTAATAAAAATTGTCATTTAGCCACCCTTACTACTAAGTCAGCTGAGTTGGAAATGGAAATTCAAATTGAAAAAGGTATTGGCTATTCTCCCCGCGAAGAGAGAACGAAAAAGAAATTAGAAACTGGCACCATTGCTGTTGATGCTATTTTTACACCAGTAAGAAGAGTAAGTTTTCGAGTTGAAGATATGAGAGTTGGTGAAAGAACCGATTATAATAAATTATTTTTAGAAATTGAAACCGATGGTACAATTACTCCCGAAGAAGCATTTTATCAGGCAGTTAAGATTTTGATTGAGCATTTTTCTATTATTAGCGCTTCAATTGAAATTAAAGAAGAAAAGAAAGCGATTATTGAAGAAAAAACAACAAAAAAGAAGAAAGGTGTTTCTAAGAAAACCTCGCGGAAAAAAGATTAATTAAAAAATAGTATGAGAAAAAGAAAAAAAGGTAGAAAATTAAGCAGAAAAAGAGATCAACGTAAGGCCTTGTTAAAATCATTGGCCAATAATTTAATATTAAAAGAAAGAATTATTACCACGCAAGCCAAAGCCAAAGAGGTGAAGAGTTTTGTTGAAAAAGAAATTACTCGCGCCAAAAAAAATGATTTGCATACCTATCGCTTACTGGCGCGTTTTTTTAGACCTGCTTTGGTTAAAAAATTAATAGAAGAAATTGCGCCCCGCTATCAAGAAAGGAAAGGAGGTTATACGCGGATAATAAAATTGGGTCCGAGAAAATCAAATGGAGCAAAAATGGTCATCATAGAGTTATTGAAGTAAATTTCCAAATTTTTTTGTTGTTTATAATTAAATTTCAAACTTTTAAACAATTTTTAATGGATAAATATTTTAAACAAGTCAAAGGTTTAAAAATTAAAAAATTAAATCATTATTTTAAAATTAAAAATTAAGAATTAAAAATTATTAAACAATGGAAAGAAAAACCCACACTATTGACGCGACCAATAAAAATTTAGGTCGTTTAGCAGCTGAAATAGCCGTGCTTTTGCGCGGCAAACACAAGTCAGATTTTGTGCCATATAAAGATATGGGTGATGTTGTAGTGATTAAAAATGTTAATAAATTAAAATTTTCTGGCCGAAAACTAATACAGAAAAAATATTATCGCCACTCTGGTTATTTAGGCGGGATAAAAGAAATATCACTGGAAAAACTTTTTAAAAAAAATCCAGCCGCGGTTTTAAGAGAAGCCGTAAACGGTATGTTGCCTAAAAATAGATTAAGAGCCAAAATGATTAAGCGTTTGAAATTTGAATAAAATTTATGTCCAAAACAAAAAAAACAATAAAAAAATCAAAACAAAAATCAGTTAGAAAAGAAGAAATAAAAACAAGCCAAGCTCAACAAGATTTATATTATGAAGGAACAGGCAGAAGAAAAACTGCGGTTGCCTTGGTGCGTCTTTTTCCGCAAAAAAGCACAAATGGCCGTCCGGAAAATTCAATAATAATTAATGAAAAACCTTTAGAAAAATATTTTCCCCTTAAAGAATGGCAAGATATAGTTTTGGCGCCTTTAATTTTAATGAATTGTTTAAATCAATTTAGAATTTCAGTTAAAATAAAAGGTGGCGGAGTGTCGTCGCAAGCGGAAGCGGTTAGGCATGGTGTATCACGCGCTTTGGTTTTATTCAATCCTGATTTTAGAAAAAAATTAAAAGAGGCTGGCTATTTAAAACGTGATCCTCGAATGAGAGAAAGAAAGAAATTTGGTTTAAAACGAGCCCGTCGGGCGCCCCAGTGGCAGAAAAGGTAATACTATGCTTAAAGAATTAATTGATAAGTTTTATTTAGAAAAACAAAGAAACAAAGAACAGCATCATTTTTATATTACTGATGTCGGCCGGTGTGGCCGGGCTTTATTTTTTAAATTCAAAAATGTGCCCCGCAAAGAAATGGAGGCTAATATTTTACGTTTATTTGATCACGGAGACTATATTCATCAATTAATTATGAAGCCGCTTTTAAGCATTAAAGAAATTCATGTGGTGGCCTCTGAAATAAATATTCCTCCTCAAGAATTAATTTCTGGTCGGGCTGATGCCATTATCAGCGACGGCAAGAACCTCTATGTTTTAGATATTAAAAGTATGAATAGTATGATTTTTAATAAATTAACAGAGCCCAAAGAGGAAAATGTTAATCAACTTCAGTGTTATCTTCATTATTTTAAAATTCCCCGCGGCATTTTGCTTTACGTCAATAAAGATACGCAAAAATTAAAAGAATTTATTGTCGAATATGATAGAAAACGCGTTTTGGCTTTATTAGATAATTTACAAGAAATTAAACAAAAAATTGATCAAAATATGATTCCCATTCGTTTGGCTGATTATCCAGAAAATTGGCAGTGCCGTTATTGCCAATTTAGCGAGATTTGTCAGTTGGCTGGAGCCAATGAAATGAATTGGTTAGATTTTAAAAAGAAAATTAAATTAAAAGAGGGGAGCGTCGGAGATAAATAAAGTTTCTTTTGTCCAAAGATAAATTTTTTTATTATCGGGATTCCAAAATATTTTTGTTTCGCTTCCAGTAAAAGGAAGTTTTTTTATTTCAAAAAGATCAATAAGATTAAATTTATCTCGTTCATCTATTTCAATAATTTTAATTTGATCGCCAGCCATAAAAGTTAGATAATAATCATTGAGCCAATAAACATCAGTAATTTTATTTATCAGGCGAGCAAGAAACAGTTTTTCTCCCTTAGTTTTTTTTATTGGTTCAGTTAATTCATCTAAAAATAAAAGCCAAAGTTCATTATTAGATGCCAAAAGCAATTTTTTATTATCAGGCGAGACTTTTAAAAAATTAATATCTGAAGCAACACTTTCAAATTTTTTCAGTTCATTATTAAACTTAAATAAATGACCGCTTTGTTTTAAAAAAATAGAATCGGAGAAAACTTGTAATTCAACCGATGAGGTTTCTGTTTCTATGGGGAAGGGCGTTAAATTAAGTTTCTGTTTGTTTTTAAACAAATAACCAAGTTTATCTAAATAATATTCATCATTATTAACTGATTGATAAGCAATGGCGTTTTCTGGTTGGGTTTTTTGTGCAGGGATAATTTCTGAAATAATTGGTGGAGGAGTATCAATCTTTTCTAGGGAAAAGTGTTTAATTTTATCTTTAACCTTAATAGTTAAATAAATTTTTTGTTCATTTTCTGAAAATTCTAAATTAACCAAATCAGCTCCTTGGCTAGAAAGATCGCCTTCTTTAACCAGAAGGCTTTTTGTTTTTTTATCTAAGAGCTTTAATGACCAGCCAGTTTCATCGATTTGTTTGATCAGTAAGTATTTCTGGGAGGGAGAGAACCAAACGCCATTAACTGGTTCGGCTAAAATTTGAAAATTAATATCTTCAGGAAATAAAATTATATTTTTTGCTTCCGTGACTTTTTCTTTTTCTATCTTTAAAGTTTTTTCCCAAGAATGATAACCCTCTTTTTTAATTTCAATATTATATTCTTTGGGTAATAAATTTTTGATTAAAACAGAACCAAAAAAGAAATCGGTTTTTTGCCATAATTTTTTATTTAAATAGACATCAACTCGTTTTGGTACAACCCTTAAAAAAAGCCCGCCCGTTTGAGTCAATTTTTTATTCTGAAAATCAAAACGATAACCCTGCGAATATAAGATTAAGACCGGAGTGATTAAAACAAATAGAAAAAAACAAGTTAAAAAGATAAGGCGGCGAGTTTTTTTAGTCATAAAATTATTTTACCCCAATCTATTTATTTGACAAGATATTATTAATTTAGCCTTCGGGTTATTGCCAAATTTTTTAATTTAATCTATAATTAACCATTAATAACCAGAGATAAACTATGAAAAAAATTGGCATTGATTTAGGCACAGTTAATTCTTTAGTCTTTGTTCCAAGCAAGGGTATTGTGTTACAAGAACCATCAGTGGTGGCTGTGGCCTTGGCTGAAAATAAAATTTTGGCTGTCGGAGAAAAAGCCAAAGAAATGATTGGTCGTACACCAGAGACCATTCGGGTTTATCGACCATTGAAAGACGGCGTGATTGCTGATTTTCGAGTTGCTCAAGCCATGTTGAAATATTTTATTGATCAGGCCTGCGGCTTTTGGCGGTTTTTAAAACCAGAATTAATAATTGGTGTTTCATCTGGTATTACTTCGACCGAAAGAAGGGCAGTAATTGAGGCGGCTCTTAAAGCCGGAGCAAAACAAGTTTATTTGGTCAAAGAACCAATCTTGGCCGCGATTGGCGCGGGCATTCCTATTAATTCTTGTGTTGGTCATATGGTCGTTGATATTGGCGGCGGTACCTCTGAAATAGCTGTTATTTCCTTAGGCGGAATAGTTTCTTGCAACTCGGTGCGAGTGGGTGGTGATAAAATAGATGTAGCTATTTCCGATTATATTAAAAAGAAATATAATTTAGTCATTGGCGAACAGATGGCCGAGAAGATAAAAATAAGAATTGGCAGTGCTTTATATGAGAAAGAAGAAAGGCAAATGGCTGTCCGGGGTCGAGATTTAATTTCTGGTTTGCCACGCACTGTTAAAATTTCTTCCAATGAAACAGTCGAGGCCATAAGTGATGTTTTAAAAGAAATTATTCAGACGATTAAATCGGTTTTAAGAAATACGCCGCCCGAATTATCAGCCGATGTGATTAATAAAGGAATAGTTCTTTGCGGCGGTGGCGCCCTATTAAGAAATATTGTTGAAAGAATTTCTCAAGAGACCGGTGTAATTTGTTCTTTGGCAGAAGAACCACTTCTTTGTGTTGCCAAAGGAACGGGGGTGGTTTTAGAGAATTTAAAGGCGTATAAAAAGAGTATTTTGAGTAAATAAATAATTTCCGCTTTATGCTAATTGGCCATCAGCAACAATGGCAATTTTTAAAAAAAAGTATTGAAACAAAAAAAATTTCTCATGCCTATTTATTTATCGGACAAGAAAAATTAGGCAAGAAGACATTAGCTAAATCTTGGGCCTCTTTGTTATTGGGAGCAAAAGATAAAGATAATTATGCTTTGTCTAATTTAATTTTATTAGAGCCAGCTAATCAAGAGATAAAAATTGCTCAAATCAGAGATTTAATTTGGCAACTTTCTTTAAAGCCTTTAGAACAATCAAAAAGGGTGGCAATAATTGACAACGCTCATTTAATGAATCAAGAAGCACAAACTTGTCTTTTAAAAACTTTGGAAGAGCCAAAAGGAAATTCTGTTTTGATTTTAATTACTGATAAACCAGTCAGTTTGTTGCCAACCATTCTTTCACGAGTACAAATTATTAAATTTAAGCCGATTAAAAAGGAAGAAATCAAAAAATATCTTTTAACTCAAGGTTTAAACGAAAAAGAGGCAGAGGAAATTTCTCAGATTTCTTTGGGTCGGCCCGGTCGGGCGATTGATTTTTTACTTAATAAACAAAGAAGAGCAGATTTTTATCAAAAAATAAAAGAGATAAATAATCTTATAGACGCTCCTTTGGTTAATCGTTTTCAATATGTTAAGAAACTTATTCAAGAAGAAACAGAGGTGTTAAATATTTTGGATATTTGGTTAAATTATTTTCGAGCAAAGTTAATTTGTCAGACAAGTAATGGAAAAAATCAAACCGATTTTAACCAAATTTCTCTGAAGAAATTAAAAAAATTATTAGAAAAAATTCAGGAGACAAAAATTTTAATTTCTACTACCAACATTAATTCTCAATTGGCGCTTGAGAATTTAATGTTGGAATTTTAATTTTTAAAAATTATGGAGGACTATCAATTAATAATTAAAAAGATTCAACCAGAATTAGATAAGGCGATTAATTTTTTAGAAAAAGAACTAATTAAAATTAGAACCGGTCGAGCCACGCCAGCCTTAGTCGAGGATATTATTGTTGAATGTTTTGGTCAAAAATTCGTTCTTAAACAATTGGCCGCTATTTTTGCGCCCGAAGCCAAACAGCTTTTAATTCAACCTTGGGATAAATCTTATCTGGGAGATATTATTCGGGCCTTAGAAAAAACAGATTTGGGCGTAGCGCCGATTGTTGATAAAGAGGTTATAAGAATTAATTTGCCCGCCTTAAGCGAGGATTATCGTAAAAATTTGGCCAAATTAATTACTGAAAAAAGCGAATTGGCGCGAGAAACAATAAGAAAATGGCGGGAGAGCGCTTGGAAGGAAATTCAAGAAAAAACAAGGCAGGGCGAAATTAGAGAAGATGATAAATTTCGAGCCAAAGACGACTTACAGAAATTAGTTGATGAATATAATAAAAAAATTGAGCAAATAGTAGAAAAAAAGAAAAAAGAAATAGAAATATAAATTTATGTTTTTTACTATTTTGATTGCTGTTTTAAGCCTTATTGGTTTATTTATTATTCATGAGTTGGGTCATTTTTTAATGGCTAAAAAATTAGGTGTCAGGGTTGAGGAATTTGGTATTTTTTTTCCGCCGCGGTTGATTGGCAAAAAAATAGGCGGGACAATTTATTCATTAAATTTAATTCCCTTTGGCGCTTTTGTTCGAATTTATGGCGAAGAAGAAAAAGCTGTCAGCCCGGAGAGTTTTAGTTCTCGGCCAATTTGGCAAAGGTTTTTAATTGTTTTGGCTGGCGTTCTTTCCTTCTGGTTAGTGGCGATTATTTTATTAAGTATTGTCTTTCATTTGGGCACTGCCCAGATAATCAGCGATGAGGAAAATGGTTTTTTGACAAATCCGCAAGTGCAAATTATTTCCGTAAGTTCAAATTCGCCAGCCAGCGCGGCCGGTTTAATGCCGGGAGATGTTATTCGTTATCTTGGGTTAAAAGATCAAACAGAGAAATTGGCAGTTACTAAGGTGAAGGAGGTTCAAGAATTCGTTAATCAACACCGGGGAGAAGAAGTTGTTTTAACAATTGAAAGAAAAAAAGATCTTTTTGAAGTTATCTTAACGCCACGGGTTGAGCCGCCGGCTGATGAAGGCGCGCTGGGTGTGGGTTTAGTAAGAACAGCGGAAAAATCATATCCCATTTTTCAATCTTTTTACAAAGGAATTGTAGCCACTATTGCTTTAACTGGCGATATTATTTTGGCTTTGTTTAATGTTTTGATTAAATTAATTAGTGGTCAAGGTTTGCCACAAGGCGCTCAGTTAGTGGGGCCAATTGGTATCGGCTCTTTGGTTGTTCAGGCTGTTCAAGTTGGTTTGAATTATTTTTTGCAATTTATTGCTCTGTTGTCTATTTATTTGGCTATTTTTAATTTATTACCCATTCCTGCTTTAGATGGCGGAAAATTATTGTTTCTTGGTATTGAGAAAATAAAAGGTCGGCCCATTAACCAAGGGCTGGAAAAGAAAATTACTGCCGCTTTTTTTATTCTGCTGATTATTTTAATGATTTGGGTTACAATTAAAGATATTAGTCGTTTATTTTAATATGCGGCAATCACAACTTTTTACTAAAACATTAAGAAGAGCGCCCAAAGAAGAAGTGGCTGTTAATGCTCAGTTGTTAATTCGAGCCGGCTATATTGATAAACTAATGACCGGTGTTTATAGTTACTTGCCTTTGGGGTTGAGAGTTTTAAAAAAAGTTGAAAACATTATTCGGGAAGAAATGAACAAAATAGGCGGCCAAGAAGTTTTTTTACCCGCTCTTCATCCTAAAGAAATTTGGCAGAAAACTAATCGTTGGCAATACGAAGAGATGTTTAAAGTAAAAAATCGCCAAAACAAAGAATTTAGTTTGGGCTGGACTCATGAAGAAGTGATTACTCCCTTGGTTAAGAAATTTTTAAATTCTTATCAAGATTTGCCATTAGCCATTTATCAAATCCAAGATAAATTCAGAGATGAATTAAGGGCTAAGGCTGGTTTGTTGCGCGGCGTGGAATTTATAATGAAAGATCTTTATTCTTTCCATCAGAATGAAAAAGATTTGGATAGCTATTATGAAAAAGTAAAAAAAGCTTATGGTCAAGTTTTTAAAAGATGTGGTTTGGGTAAACAAACTTATTTAGTTTTAGCTTCAGGTGGCCCTTTTAGTAAATATTCTCATGAATTTCAAACTGAGACGCCGGCTGGCGAGGATACTATTTTTCTTTGCGAGAAATGTCGTTTAGGCATTAACAAAGAAATTGTTGAAGAAGAAAAATATCGTTGTCCGCAATGCGGCAATCAAAATTTAGTTACTAAAAAAACAATTGAAGTGGGTAACATTTTTAAATTAAAAGATAAATTTAGTCGTCCCTTTAATCTCGTTTACAAAGATAGAGATGGTCAAGAGAAAGCGGTTTTAATGGGTTGTTATGGCATTGGTTTAGGCAGATTAATTGGGACAATTGTGGAAATTTATCATGATCAGCAGGGCATTGTTTGGCCAGCTGAGGTGGCGCCTTATCAGATCCATTTAATTCCTATTGGTTCTTCAAGAAAAATTAAAAAGATAACTGATAAACTATATTTAGATTTACAAAAAGAGAAAATTGAGGTATTATATGACGATCGGGAGAATATAACTGCCGGAGAGAAGTTGGTTGAAGCTGATTTAATTGGTTTGCCTCTTCGTTTGGTGATTAGCGAAAAAACCTTAGAAAGGGATTGTTTTGAGGTTAAGTATCGGAATAAGATAAAAGCGAGCTTAATAAAATTAAAAGATTTAAAAAAGATAATAAATATAATATGTGGAAGAGGTTATTAAATTTTATTACTGATGATATTGCGATTGATTTGGGCACGGCTAATTCGCGTGTTTATATTAGAGAAGGTGGAATTATTATTAGCGAACCATCAGTGGTTGCTATTAATCAGAAAACTGGCCAGATTTTGGCTATTGGTGATGAGGCGAAGAAAATGGTTGGCCGCACGCCAGCCCATATTGTGGCCACTCGGCCGCTTATTTCTGGCGTGGTCTCCAATTTTGAAGTGACAGAACAGATGTTAAAATATTTTATAGAAAAAGTTAGACCAAAAAGATTTTTATTAAATCCCAGGCCGCGCGTAATTATTGGCGTGCCTTGCGGCATTACTCAGGTTGAAAGAAGGGCGGTTAGCGATGCGGCCAAAAATGCTGGCGCGCGTGAAGTTTTTATTATTGAAGAACCATTAGCTGCTGCTTTGGGAGCTCGTTTGCCCATTCAGGAGGCGAAAGGCAATTTTATTGTTGATATTGGCGGCGGGACCACTGATATTGCTGTAATTTCTTTAGGCGGAATTGTTATTTCTAAAACATTAAAAGTGGCTGGCGATAAATTAAACCAAGATATTATTCAATTTGCCCAAGATGAATATAGATTATTAATTGGCGAAAGAACTGCTGAAATGATAAAAATTGGCATTGGTTCAGCCTTTCCTTTAAAAGAAAAGAAACAATTGCCCATGCGCGGCAGAAATTTGGTAACTGGTTTACCAGAAGAAATTATAGTTTCTGATGAGGATATTCGGCGGGCTCTAGAAAAATCATTAAAACAAATTGTGGCTGAAATTAAGATAGCCCTAGAAGAAACCCCGCCAGAGTTGTTGGCTGATATTATGATTAATGGTATTCAATTGGCTGGCGGCAGTTCTCTTTTAAAAGGGCTACCCAATTTAATTCAAAAAGAAACAAAAATTCCCACTAAAATTATTGAAGATCCAGCAACTGCTGTAGTTAGAGGAGCTGGGTTGGTTTTAGAGGATCTTGATAGTTTACACGAGGTTTTATTAGAGATTGAAGAATTAGAGCCGCCCAAATAAACCTAATTATAAATTTTATGATTAAAAAAGAAGAAGTACAACGTATTGCTCAGTTGGCCCGCTTGGGTTTAACAGAAGCAGAAATAAAAAAATACCAGAAAGAATTAACAGCCATTTTGGATTATTTTAATAAGTTAAAAGAAGTTGTTATCCCGCCTGGCGAATCTTTACGAAGCGTGATTAAAAATACCAATGTAATGAGAGATGATTTAGCGGTTAAATTTGAAAATTTGGCTGAACAATTATTAAAATTGGCGCCAGCTAAAAAAAATAATTATTTGAGGGTTAAATCAGTTTTTTAAATGAATTTTAATAGTTTAACCATTACTCAAGTTCATCAAGGGTTAAAAGAAAGAAAATTTTCCGCCATTGACCTTGTTCGGTTTTTTTTGAATAAAATTAAAAAAGAAAATAAAAGAATCTTTGCTTATATATCAATTGACGAAGAAAAAGCATTATGCCAAGCTAAAAAAATTGACCAATTAATTGCTAAAAAAAAAGAATTTCCCGTTTTGACCGGCGTACCAGTTGCGGTAAAGGATAATATTTTGGTTAAAGATATTAAATGCACGGCTGGTTCGAAAATTTTAGAAAATTATTTAGCGCCATATGACGCAACAGTAGTTAAAAAACTAAAAGAACAAAACGCTATTATTTTAGGAAAAACGAACTTAGATGAATTTGCCATGGGTTCATCTACAGAAAATTCTGCTTTTGGCCCGACCCGCAATCCCATTGATTTGGACCGGGTGCCAGGTGGTTCATCAGGAGGTTCAGCTGCAGCTGTGGCTGCTGATTTGGCAGTGGCTGCCTTGGGATCAGACACTGGCGGTTCAATTCGTTTGCCCGCTTCTTTTTGCGGCGTGGTCGGATTAAAACCAACTTATGGCGCGGTTTCCCGTTATGGTTTAATTGCTTTTGCTTCTTCTTTGGACCAAATTGGTCCTTTTGGTAAAAACGTAATTGATGCGGAGATTCTTTTTGAGGCAATTAAGGGCAAAGACGAATTAGATTCAACTTCAGTTGAGTTAACTAACAGAAAAAAAGAAAAAATTGATTTAAAAAAGATAAAGATTGGTCTGCCTAAAGAATATTTTATTGAGGGTATTGATCCGGCTGTCGCAAGAGTAATTGAAAATGTTATAAAAGAATATGGGGCAAGGGGAGTAGAATTTAAAGAAGTAAGCCTGCCTCATACTAAATATGCTTTAGCCTGTTATTATTTAATTGCTCCGGCTGAGGCATCGGCTAACTTGGCTCGCTATGATGGGGTTAAGTATGGTTTTTCAACATTTAACCAGAAACAAATTAACAATCTTTTAGATGTTTATTTAAGTAGCCGCGATAAAGGTTTTGGCGCTGAAGTTAAACGAAGAATTATGTTGGGGACCTATGTTTTGTCAGCTGGTTATTATGAGGCATATTATTTAAAAGCCCAGCAGGTGAGAGCGCAAATTATTAAAGATTTTGAGAAAGTATTTCAAGAAGTAACAGCCTTGTTTGCGCCAGTTAGTCCGTTTTTACCTTTTAAAATTGGCGAAAAAATTGATCAACCCTTATCAATGTATTTGGTTGATATTTATACTGTTTCAGTTAATTTGGCTGGTTTGCCCGCCCTTTCTTTACCCGTGGGCTATGCTAATAATTTGCCAGTTGGCTTACAAATTATTGGTCAACCATTTGAAGAAAATAAAATTTTAGAAATCGCCAGACTATATGAACATTAATATTTATTCACCAGATCAGATAATTAACTTTTTGTTTTCTCCACCAAATACTAATTGGTTTTTAGTAATTAAATTTTTTTTTATCATTATATCTTCTTTATTTATTGTTTTTATTATTTTGGGTTTTTTAAATACATCTTGGGCCGAGGCTCGGTTTATAATTAATCTTAGAGAATTTTTTAATTATCAGCCCATTGAGATACGTGGCTATAAGAAAACTTGGCGCAAAATTAAGGCCCGTTTAGAATCCGGTTTAGAAGCAGAATATAAATTAGCTGTTATTGAGGCAGAGGAATTATTTGAGGAGATATTAAAAAAAATCGGTTATCCGGGCGAGGAGTTATTGGAAAAATTAGAGAAATTAACACCTGATATTATTTCTAATATTAATGAAATTAAACAAGCCCATCAGATTCGTAATCAGATTGTTTATGACCCTAATTATCACTTGTCTTTAGAGGAGGCAGCGAAGGTTATTAATATTTTTGACAAAGCGTTGCAAGAATTAGATATTTTTTAAGTGATTAAAACAGCCAACCCCCAACCACGTTTTTCGGGGTTGATTTTTGTTTAATTTTGTTTATAATAAAAGCGCGGGATGGAGAAGTAGTATCTTGCGAGGCTCATAACCTCGAGACGTGGGTGCAATTCCCACTCCCGCAACCAAATTTTTGCCGGCGTAGCTCAGCGGCTAGAGCAGGGTCTTCATAAGGCCAAGGTCATAGGTTCGAATCCTGTCGCCGGCATTAGGGGCGCGTAGTGTAGCCCGGCTAACACGTCTCCCTGTCACGGAGAAGATCGCCGGTTCAAATCCGGTCGCGCCCGCCATCAGCAGCTTGTTTTAAAGCTGTTTTTTTGTGATTTTTTCCACAATTTAAGTTGAAATTGAACTTAATTTAAGGTATAATTAATTAAAGATTCATGCCCCAAATAAGATTAAAAACGTATAAAAATAAACTCAAAAATGAGATTGATCAGGCCAATGATTGGCCAGAGTTAAATCAAATTTATAATAAGTATTTTGGCAAAAATGGCGAGCTGAGTTTGTTTTTGCGTGGCTTAAAGAATAAAAGCAAAAAAGAAAGAATCAGAATTGGCCGGATAATCAATGAGTTAAAAAGTTGGTCAGGAAATGAATTTAATAAGAAAAAACAGGAATTAAAGAAAAGAGCAGAAAAGGAAGCCTTAAAAGAAGAATGGTTTGATATTACCATACCGGGCGTAAAGCCAATTCTTGGTCATTTGCATCCTTTAACTTTGGTCAAAAGAAAAGTTGAAGAGATTTTTCAATCAATGGGTTTTGCCGTGGTTTCTGGTCCAGAAATTGAAGACGAATGGCATAACTTTGATGCTTTAAATATTCCTTCCAGTCATCCGGCTCGCGATGTTTTATCTTTAGGAAAAACTTTTTATTTAAAAGGCGGTGGAGTTTTAAGGACGCAAACTTCGTCGGTTCAGATTAGGTATATGGAAAAAAATCAACCGCCTCTGAAAATCATTGTTCCGGGCAAAGTTTTTCGTTTAGAAGCCACTGATGCTTCTCATGAGATAGAATTTTGGCAGCTGGAGGGCCTGTTGGTAAATCAAAATGTTTCAGTGGCTAACTTTAAGGCAATCATCAAGGAATTTTTAACAATTTTTTTTGGCAAAGAGATAAAAATTAGATTAAGACCATCTTATTTTCCTTTTACTGAACCATCTTTTGAAGTTGATGTTTCTTGTATTTTATGCAATGGTCATGGTTGTTCTGCTTGTAAAAATTCCGGTTGGTTAGAAATTATTGGCGCTGGTATGGTTCACCCAGCTGTTTTTAAAAATTCAGGACTGATTCCTCATCAGTTTTCCGGTGGCGGTTGGCAGGGGTTTGCTTTTGGCGTTGGCTTAACTCGTTTGGCAATGTTGAAATATAAAATTAATGATATTCGTTTATTTAATTCCGGCGATTTAAGATTTTTAAGTCAATTTTAGTTTTTTTATGGTTTTTTCTTATAATTGGTTACAATCATTTTTTAAAAAGAAATTACCCTCGCCGATAAAATTAGCCGAGCTTTTAACCATGCATGCTTTTGAGGTAGAGAAGGTAGAAAGACTTGACCACGATTTTATTTTAGATATTGATATTTTACCTAATCGAGCAGCCGACTGTTTTTCTCATTGGGGTGTAGCTAAGGAGATTGCTGTGTTAACGGGATTAACTTTTTATCCAGAAAAAGAAAAATTAACCATAACAGAAAGTAAAGATTTAAAAATTAAAAATTTAATTAAAGTTAAGGTTAAAAATAAAAAATTCTGTCCCCGTTATACGGCCCGGGCAATAGTTAATGTGACAGTAAAGTCGTCGCCCCATTGGTTGCAAGAAAGATTAAGAGCTTGCGGCTTAAATTCAATTAACAACGTGGTTGATGCGGCTAATTATATTATGTTAGAAACTGGCCAACCATTACATGCTTTTGATTTAGAAAAGATAAAAGGCCGAGAAATTATTGTGCGCCAAGCCAAAAAAGGAGAAAAAATTATTACTTTAGACGGAGAAAAATATAATTTAAATGAAAAAATTTTACTTATTGCTGATGAAAAAGATCCTTTGGCCATAGCTGGGATTAAGGGAGGTCAAAAAGCCGCAATTACGAGCAAAACTAAAGCAATAGTTTTAGAATCAGCCAATTTTAACCCTGCTTATATTAAACAAAGTTCGCGAACAGTTGATTTAAAAACCGACGCTTCTTGGCGTTTTGAAAATGGACTTGATCCTAATTTAACCGAAATAGCCATCAATCGGGCTGCTCAATTAATTCAAGAAGTGGCTGGCGGCCAGATTGTTCAGGGATTGATTGATTTCTATCCTAATAAAATTTTACCCAAGAGAATTAAATTAGATTTAAATTATGCGAGACAGTTATTGGGAATTGAGATTTCAACCAAAGAAATAAAAGATATTTTTAAAAATTTGGGATTTGGTTTGGTTAAAAAAGAAAATGAAGTAGTTTTAGTAGAGGTACCGACTAAAAGGCCCGATGTTGCTCTTCCAGAAGATTTAATTGAAGAAATTGGCCGAATTTATGGTTACGAAAAAATTCCTGCCCAATTTCCCATTTCTGTTTTGGCGCCACCAGCCCAAAATTGGGAAATCTTTTGGGAAGATAGAATTAAAGACATTTTAAAAGAAGCTGGTTTTACCGAAGTTCAGAATTATTCATTTATTTCACAAAAAGACGCTAAATATTTTAATCAAAGCAGGGAATTGGTTGAATTAGAAAATCCCGCCAGTGAAGAATTCCAATATTTAAGACCAAGCTTGATTATTAATCTTTTAAAGAATATTGAGAAAAATCAACAATATTTTAAAGAAATAAAAATTTTTGAAATAGGCAAAGTTTTTAGAAAGAAAAAAAAGTCAGGCAATTATTTGGAAAAAAGAATGTTTACTGGCGCGATGACCGGAAATGTTTTTTATCAGGCCAAGGGCGTGATTGATTTATTATTAAATAAAATGGGTATAGCCAATTTTTATTATGACAATTATCAACCCTCGCCGGAAGAGAGTAAAAAAACAATTTGGTATATGCCGCGTTGCGTTGAGATAAAAATTAATAACGAAGAAATAGGTTTTTTAGGCGAGATTTCGCCTGTTATTTTAGAAAAGATGAAAATAAATAGCCGAGTTGTGGTTTTTGATTTTGATTTTGAGAAGCTAGTCCAACTTAGTTCTGAAGAACATGAATACCGACCGCTTTCAAAATATCCTGCGGCTGTTAGAGATTTAGCCATTTTGGTGCCGCGCGAAGTAAGAGTTGAAGATGTTTTGAATATTATTGAAACAGCCGGCGGCATTTTAGTCAGAGATGTTGATTTATTTGATATTTATGAAAGCGAACAACTGCCTGAAGGCAAGAAAAATTTGGCTTTTCATATTATTTATCAGGCCGACGATCGAACCTTAACCTCTGCAGAAATAGAACAAACACAACAAAAGATTATTAAGGCATTAGAAGAAAATCCAGAGTGGACAATAAGAAGATAAAAATAATTATAATTTGTAATATAAATATGATTGATAAACCAAAACAAACAAAAAAAGAAACAACTTATAGCGCTAAAGATATTTATGTTTTAGAGGGTCTGGAGCCAGTGCGCAAAAGGCCAGGTATGTATATTGGTTCAACCGGCGCTGAGGGATTGCATCATTTGATTTGGGAGTGTGTTGACAATAGTTTAGATGAAGCCATGGCTGGTTATGCTAAAAATATTGAGGTGATTCTTTTACCAGGCAATAAAATAAAAACAACTGATGACGGTCGGGGCATACCAGTAGAAAAACATCCACAAACAAAGAAGTCAGCTTTAGAAACAGTAATGACGACTTTACATGCTGGCGCTAAATTCGGCGGCAAGGCTTATCAGGTGGCAGGCGGACTACATGGTGTTGGGGTTTCTGTGGTTTGCGCTTTAAGCAAATGGATGCGCGCTGAAGTTTGTCGAGATGGGTTTAAATATTTTCAAGAATATGCCAAAGGCAAACCCATTACCCCGGTTAAAAAGATGGGCGCTTGCCGTCAATCTGGCACAACTGTTATTTTTGAACCAGACCCAGAAATTTTTAGCAATATAAAATTTGATTTAAAAAAAATTCTTAACCATCTTCGCCAGCAGGCCTATCTTACCAAAAAAGTTAAAATTACAGTTATTGATCAACGAGAAAAAACAGAAAAATCATACTCCTTTTATTTTGAAGGCGGTTTGGCTTCTTATATTAAATATTTAACCCGCAATAGAACAAAACGTCATCCCAATATTTATTATGCTTCGGCTGAAAAAAATGGTATTTTAGTTGAGGCGGTTTTTCAATATACGGATGAATATGAATGTTTAGAAGAAAGTTTTGCCAATAATATCTATACAGGCGAAGGAGGAATGCATTTAACCGGTTTTCGGACAGCTTTAACTAGAACCTTTAATGATTACGCGCGCAAAAATGGCTTTTTAAAAGAAAGTGATGAAAATTTAAGCGGTGACGATACTAGAGAAGGTTTAACCGCGGTGGTTTCAGTGAAATTGCCTGAACCGCAATTTGAAGGCCAAACCAAAGCTAAATTAGGCAATCCTGAAGCCAAGTCAGCGGTCGACACGGTTGTTTCTGAAACTTTATTAGATTTTTTAGAAAGAAACCCAACCGATGCCCGGGCTATCATTGAAAAATGTGTTTTATCTTTTAAAGCCAGAAAAGCGGCCAAAGCAGCTCGAGAAACTGTTTTGCGCAAAGGAATTTTAGAGGGTTTGGCTCTGCCCGGCAAATTGGCTGATTGTTCTTCTCGTAAGCCAGAAGAGTCGGAATTATATATTGTTGAAGGAGAAAGCGCTGGTGGTTCAAGTCGGCAAGCCAGAGATAGAAGATTTCAGGCGATTTTACCCTTAAGGGGTAAAATTTTAAATGTGGAGCGAGCGCGTTTAGACAAAATTTTGGCTTCAAAAGAAATCAAGTCTTTGATTATTGCTTTGGGCACAGCCATTGCTGAAGATTTTAAATTGGAGAAAATCAGATATCACCGCATTATTATTATGACCGATGCTGATGTTGATGGTTCCCATATTAGAACCCTGTTGTTAACGTTTTTTTATCGGTACTTTAGACCGATTATTGAACAGGGCTATCTTTATATTGCGCAACCGCCTCTTTATCGTTTACAAATTGGTAAAAGAATTGAATATGCCTATAGCGAGGAGGAGAAAAATAAAATTTTAGAAAAAATTAAAAAAGGTTTAACTAAAGAAACCGTTGAAGAAAAAACCCCAGGTGTAACTATTCAACGTTATAAAGGATTGGGCGAAATGAATCCAGAACAATTATGGGAAACAACTATGAACCCGGAGAAAAGAGTTTTATTGCAAGTAACCATTGAAGACGCTCAAGAAGCAGACAGAATTTTTGATGTTTTGATGGGCGATGAGGTATTGCCCCGTAAGAAGTTTATTCAGATTTATGCCAAGAAGGTAAAAAACTTAGACGTTTAACTTGACCTTTCAGAGATTTTTGTTAAAATAGCACTATGAAATTAACTGATATTTTTGGTAAAATTGCCTCCTTTTTTAAGGAGGTAAAAATTGAAATAAAAAAAGTTAACTGGCCAACCAAACGAGAGACGATTAGGTACACTTTAATTGTTCTAACCATTGCTTTTTTTGTTGCTCTTTATTTAGGATTATTAGATTTAATTTTTACTACTTTGTTAAAAAAATTTATTTTATAAAATATGCCTAAGCAAAAAATTAGTCAAGAAAGAAATTGGTATGTTTTGCACACTTATTCGGGATACGAAGACGCTGTAGCCAAAGCTCTCAAACAAAGGGTAGAATCTTTGGGTATGGAAGATAAAATTTTTAATGTTTTGGTGCCTAAAGAGAAAAAAATAAAAATAAAAGGCGGAAAAAGACAGGAGGTGGAAGAAAAAATTTATCCCGGTTATGTTTTAGTCGAGATGATTGTGACTGATGACAGTTGGTATGTGGTAAGAAACACGCCCAATGTAACTGGCTTTGTTGGCGCTGGAACAGTCCCATTGCCAGTTTCTAAAAAAGAAATAGAGAATTTAATGAAGAGAATGGCTGGCGAAGCGCCGCAATATAAAATAGAAATGAAAGTGGGTGATTTGGTAAAAATTATTGATGGTCCTTTCAAAGATTTTGAGGGCAAAGTGGCTGAAGTCGATCAAGAGCGCGGCAAGATAAAAGTCTTGGTTAATATGTTTGGTCGCGATACGCCAGTAGAATTAGATACATTACAAATTAGAAAATTATGACCTTTCGGTAAACTGAAGGTCATACTGAATTTATTGAAGTATGAAAAAAATAAAAGCCATTGTTAAATTACAAATTCCGGCTGGTCAAGCCACGCCCGCGCCTCCTATTGGGCCGGCCTTGGCTCAACATGGTGTTAATATCGCTGATTTTTGTCAGAAATTTAATAATGCCACTAAAAAAAATCAAGGATTCAAGATTCCGGTTGAAGTGAAAATTTATGAAGATCGAACTTATGATTTTATCTTAAAACAACCACCCGCCTCAGAGCTTTTAAAAAAGATGGCTGGAATTGAAAAAGGTTCAGGCGCTCCCAATAAAACAAAAGTCGGCAAGATTACGCGCCAACAATTAAGAGAAATAGCTGAGAAAAAAATGCCTGATTTAAACACTGAGAGTATTGAACAAGCCATGAAAATAATTGAGGGCACAGCCAAGAATATGGGCATAGAAATCGAAGGTTGATTTTATTATGGTTAGATTATCTAAAGAAAGATATTATTTAAATATTGCCAAGGAAGTGGCTCAACGTTCTACTTGTTACCGCAATCAAGGTGGCGCAGTTATTGTCAGAGAAGACCAAATTGTGGCCACGGGTTATATTGGCGCGCCGCGCAAGACCAAGGATTGCTTTGAACGTCAGGAATGTTTAAGAGATAAATTAAAAATTCCTCATGGCAGACAATATGAAATGTGTCGATCTGTCCATGCTGAGATGAATGCCATTATAAATGCCGCTCGGGCAGGAGTTAGTTTATTAGGCGGCGATATTTATATTTATTGCGAAAACCCTAAAGACAAAAGTCAACGAGATAGTTTTCCTTGTTTTATTTGCAAGAAAATGATTATTAATGCTGGCTTACAACGCGCAATTTGTTCAACCAAAGATGGTCAATTTAAGATTTTTGCGATAGCTGATTGGATTAAGGATTGGCAGGAAAAGGACATTATTGATGACCGCGATCAATACGGTGCGGATTTGAATTTTAAAGAAAAATTGGTTTAATATGTTAAAAAAAATTATTGGCTTGGTCGGCGAAAGCGGCAGCGGTAAAGACACTTTTTGCCGCTATTTAATAAAGAAAAGGAAAAATGTTTTTTGTCTGCGTTTCTCACAGCCAATTACCGAAGCGTTAAATATTTTTATTAACGAAATAAAAAGGGAAGATCAGCAGTGGTTGGCTAATTTATTAAGAAAAAGATTTGGCAATGATATTTTAATTCAAGCCCTTAAAAAGAAACTAAAGACAATTCAAAAGGGGATAATAGTTTTTAATGGTATTCGTTATTGGGAAGAATATCAGCTGATTAAACAATTAAAAGGTAAAATTATTTATATTACCGCTGAGCCAAAAGTGCGCTGGCAGAGAATGAGACAACGGCAAGAGAAAAAAGACGACCGGACTTCTTGGCAGAAATTTAAAAAACTAGAAAAAGCATCAACGGAAATTTATATACCATTAATTGGCAGACAATCTGATTTTAAAATCAATAATAATGGTCCATTAAAAGATTTTTATAAAGAAATTAACAAAGCACTAAAACAATTTAACTTATGAAAAAAAATCCTTATCCTGGCAAATTTATTGTTTTTGAAGGGTTGGACGGATCGGGCCAATCAACTCAAGCCAGCCTGTTGAGCGAATTTTTAATTAAACAGAATTTTGAAACAATTTTGACCAAAGAACCAACTGTTGATTCTTCAGCTGGTCAAAAAATAAAAGAAATTTTAGATGAAAAAATAAGCATCGCGCCAGATCAGTTGCAAATTTTATTTACCGAAGATAGGCGAGAACATTTAGATAAGGTAATCACGCCATCGCTAAAAGCGGATAAGCAGGTTATTTGTGACCGCTATTTTTTTTCTACTTTTGCCTATGGAACAGCCGAAGGCTTAAATCTAGACTGGTTGATTGAGATTAATGATGAATTTCTTTTGCCTGACCTAACTTTTCTTTTAAAAGTTTCACCAGAAATTTGTTTGCAACGGATAAAAAAAAGAGGTATGGGTATTAAACTTTTTGAAAAAAAAGAAAAATTAATTAAAGTTTGGCAGGTCTATGAATCTCTTTTGCCGCGTTTTGACAACATTTATTTAATTGATGGCGAAAAATCGATTAATGAAGTTTTTGAGGAGATTAAAAAAATAGTTGTTTCGCAAATAATAAAAAAATAAAAAATCTATGGCTGAAATTTTAAAAAATGCTGGCTCGCATCGAATCCTCGCGATTATGACTGGTTTAACTGGCGAGGATCCGCTTCAATTGATTGAGCTGGCTGGTCGGACAGCGTATCAAAGCCGAGCCAAAATTAATAATGAATCAGCAGCCAAATTTGTGGCTATGCTGCGGGAGAGCGGTCATGAAAGTGTGTTAGAACATAGTTGCCTGACTGTAGAATTTAATAATGTTTCTCGCGGTTTTACTCATGAATTGGTGCGTCACCGTTTAGCTGCTTATAATCAGGAGTCAACCCGTTATGTTGATGAAAGCAATTTTAAAGTAGTAATTCCGCCGGATAAAAATCAAAGCGAAAAATTAGTAGAATTAAATCTGCCCAATCAGACAAAAATTAAAGTTTCTTTTGAAGACTGGATGAATCTTAATGAACAGATGTATCGCGGATTGCGTCAAGCAGGTTGGTCAGCGCAAGATGCGCGGCAGGTTTTACCAATTGCTATTAAAGCCCAGATTGTTGTAACAGCCAATTTTCGCGAGTGGCGCCATATTTTTAAATTAAGAACTTCGGCTACGGCTCATTGGGAAATTCGGCAAGTAATGGCCAATTTGTTAGCCGATGTTAAAAAACGCGTGCCGATAATTTTTGACGATCTCTAAACAATGAAAATTTCAAAAATCGACCCATTAATTTTTAATTTAATTAAAAAGGAAATTGTTCGACAGAAACAAGGTTTGAATTTAATTGCTTCAGAAAATTATGCCAGCCCGGCAGTTTTAGCAGCCATGGCCACGCCGTTGAGTAATAAATATTCAGAAGGTTATCCGGGCAGAAGATATTATAGCGGCAATGAATTTATTGACCAAATTGAACAAATTGCTATTGAACGAGCAAAAAAATTATTTAAGGCTGAACACGCTAATGTCCAACCACACTCAGGTTCGCAAGCCAACGCCGCAGTTTATTTGGCTTTATTAAATTATGGCGACCGAGTTTTGGGTTTTGATTTATCGGCTGGTGGTCATTTAACTCATGGTTCGCCAATTAATTTTTCTGGTCAGCTTTATCATTTTGCTTGTTATAGTGTTGATCCACGGACTGAAAAAATTGATTATGAACAAGTGGCTAAAATTGCTCGAAAGTTTAAACCCAAATTAATTATTGCCAGCACCACTTCTTATTCACGTCAACTTGATTTTAGAAAATTTAGAAAAATTGCCGATCAGGTTAGCGCTTATTTAATGGCTGACATTGCTCATATTGCCGGCTTGGTGGTAACTGGTTTTCATCCTCACCCATTTCCTTATTGCGATGTGGTAACCACCACAACTCATAAAACCTTGCGCGGCCCGCGCGGCGGTTTAATTTTATGTAAGAAAAAAGACCATCTTAATTATAAAAATAAATTAAGTTTAGCTGAAAAAATTGATAAAGCTGTTTTTCCCGGCACGCAGGGCGGACCCCTAGAGCATGTTATTGCCGCCAAAGCTGTTTGTTTCCAAGAAGCCTTTCAGCCAACTTTTAAACAATATCAAAAACAGATTATTTTAAATGCCCGGGCGATGGCTGATGAATTTATGAAGGCCGGCCTTCGAGTGATTAGTGGCGGCACGGATAACCATTTATTGGTAGTTGATGTTGCTCTTTTTGTTAAAAGCGCGCGGATTATTCAAGATGAACTTGCTAAAGTCGGTATTTATGTTAATTGCAACGCTATTCCCTTTGACCCCCGGCCATCTTATCATCCTTCGGGGATTCGGATTGGTTCACCGGCCATTACAACGCGAGGCTTTAAAGAAAAAGAGGCGCGGCAAGTTGCTCAATTAATTATTCAGTTAATTAAAAATTTGAAAAATAATCAAATTAAAAAAGCAATTAAGAAACAAGTAGCCAGATTGACCAAAAAATTTCCTATTTATGGTGATTTTCAATGGTAAAAAAATTGCCCATCAGCTTTTGGTCAATTTAAAAAAGAAAATTAAAAAAGAAAAAGTTGAACCAGTTTTAGCAGTTATTTCAGTTGGCGAAGATTTGTCTTCAAAAGTTTTTATTCGCAATAAAAAAAGAGCGGCCAAACAGGTTGGCGTTAAAATTCGTCATTACCATTTTAATCAAAAGATAAGACAGGAGAAAATAGTTAATTTGATTAAAAAATTAAATAAAGATAAATCCATTAATGCCATAATTATCCAGTTGCCTTTACCTAAAAAGTTTAGCGCTGCCAAAGTTATTGGTTTAATTTCACCGGCTAAAGATGTAGATGGTTTTAACAAAAATAGCCATTTTCAGCCACCGCTAATCTTAGCAATCCTAACAGCGCTAAAGAGAGCTAGTTCTTTAAAAGAATTAAAAAAGAAAAAAATTGTGGCTTTGGTTAATTCTGAGATTTTTGGTCAAACTCTAAAATTATATTTGCAAAAAGAGGGATTAAGAGTTAATTATTTAAAAAGACCATTTAACTATCGATTAAGCCGTTTAAGGTCAGCTGATGTGATTATTACTGTTTGCGGTCAACCTGGTTTGATTAAAGGTGAAATGATCAAGGCTGGAGTTATTTTAATTGATGGTGGTATTATTGTTTTGCCTAATAAACAAGTCATAGGCGACATTGATCAAACCGGTGTAAGAAAAAAAGCACAATTTTTAACACCTGTTCCAAAAGGTCTCGGCCCATTAACTATTGCTTATTTATTAAAAAATGTTTATGAAGCTTCAAAATTTAGCCCAAATTATTGATCAAACTTTTCTTAAAAAAGACGCCACTTTAACGGAATTAAAAAGGGTTTGCGAAGAGGCCAAACAATATGGTTTTCGTGGGTTGTGTATTTTTCCAAAACACACTAAATTGGCAAAGAATTTTCTAAAAAATAGTAATCTTAAAGTAATTACTTTAATTGATGAGCCAACTGGCGCTAGTTTACATCGACAGCGTTTGGCTTTAGTAAAAAAAGCCAAAAAAAATGGTAGCGATGAAGTTGATGTGGTGATGAAAATTGATTATTTCAAAAACGAACGATACACGGAAGTTTTCCAAGACTTAAAAGAAATTTGTCGAATTTTGCCCACTAAAGTGATTATTGGCTCTGGTTATTTGACTGATGAGGAAATTAAAAAAGCTTCAGCAATGGTTGAGAAAGCGGGTGCGATTTGTGTTAAAACCGCCACTTTAAAAGACCCATTGGATAATTTCGAATTAAAAGAAAAAGCCAAGCATATTAGAATAATGCGAGCCAGTGTAAAAAAGATATTAGTCAAAGCTTCAGGCGCAATTAGAACTTTGGCTGATTTAAAATTAATGGTTGAAGCCGGAGCTGATATTATTGGTACAAGTTCCGGTAAAGAAATTGTTGATGAGAGTATGGGTTTGAAAAATTTTTCTTTAGAAACTTGGCGAAAAAATGAGTAATTTTTATCTATGAAATATCAACCCATTATTGGTTTAGAAATTCATATTGAATTAAATACCAAAACAAAAATATTTTGTTCTTGTTTGAATAATCCAGACGAACGGCGACCCAATGTTAATATTTGTCCAGTTTGTACTGCTCAGCCCGGTACTTTGCCAGTGATTAACCAAGAAGCGGTAAAAAAAACAATTAAAGCCGGTATAGCTCTTAATTGTCAAATTGCTAAATTTTCTAAATTCGATCGGAAAAATTATTTTTATCCGGATCTGCCCAAGGGTTATCAAATTTCTCAATATGATCAACCGCTCTGTTTTAATGGTTTTTTAGAAATTGATAGTAAAAAAATTAGGATTAGAAGGGTCCACTTGGAAGAAGATACAGGCCGTTTGATTCATCCAGTGGGCGTTGATTATTCTTTGGTTGATTTTAATCGGGCTGGTGTGCCTTTAATGGAATTAGTCACTGAGCCAGATATTAGTTCGGCGGTTGAAGCAAGAAAATTTTCCGAAGAGCTTCATTTGATTATGCATTATTTAGATATTTCAGATGCAGACATGGAAAAAGGGCAAATGCGGGTAGAAGTGAATATTTCTTTAATGAGAGATAATCAATTGGGTACCAAAGTCGAGATTAAAAATCTTAATTCGTTTCGTAGTGTAGAAAGGGCAATTGAATATGAGATTAAAAGACAAACTGAGATTTTAGAGAGCGGGGAGAGAGTAATTCAAGAAACGCGGGGTTGGGATGAGGTAAAGGGTATAACTGTTTCGCAAAGAATGAAAGAGGAGGCACATGATTATCGTTATTTTCCCGAACCAGATTTGCCACCCTTGCAGTTAAGCCGGGAATTTATTCAAAAAATTAAAGCAGAAATCCCTGAATTACCAATCCAAAAAAGAGAAAGATTAAAGAGAGAATATGGTTTAACTGAGAAAGAAATTGAAATGTTTGTTTATTATAAAGATTTAGGTGAATATTTTGAAAAGATAATTTCAGAATTTGACCCTCAACTTAATAAAGAACAACTTAAACGGTTAATTAAACTAGCCGCTAATTATTTAATTACTGATCTGCAGGGTTTGTTAAAAAATGAAAAATTGTCAATTCGGCAGTGTTTAATTACACCGGAAAATTTCGCTGAATTTGTTAGTTTAATTGATCAGGGAAAAATTTCTAGCCGAACAGCCAAAGAAATTTTATTAGAAATGTTTAAAACCGGTGTTGATCCGTCGCAATTAATTGAGGAAAAGGGTTTAACTCAAATTAGTGATGAAGAAGAAATAAAAACCGTAATTAAAGAAGTGATTAAAGAAAATTCGCCAGCCGTCGCTGATTGTCGAGCCGGCAAAAAGAATGCTCAACAGTTTTTAGTGGGTAAAGTAATGGCAAAAACCAAAGGCAAGGCCAATCCTCAACTTGTTCAGAACCTTTTAGAACAGCTCTTAGCAGAAAATAAATAATTAAATCTATTTACTCTTTAAGAAATTTTCAATTAATTTTTCAGCCTCTTTTTTGCTGGTGACCCAGCGGATTCGTTGGTCTCTTTTAAACCAGGTCATTTGTTGTTTGACCAGTCGTTCGCTTTCTTTTTGGATTGAATTAATCATTTCATTTTTTGTTATTTTCTTTTGTAGATATTGGGCAATATAACGATATTCCAAGCCAAATTCTTCTAATTTCTGCCAAGAAATGCCATTTTGATGGAGTTTTTTTACCTCAGCTATCATTCCTCTTTTTAATCTTTTTAAGAGTCGTTTTCTAATTAATTGCTTTAACTTATTTTTATCTTTTTTTAAGCCAATCATTAAAACCGGATAAGGAAGTGGTTGGGACCCCACAGAGGGGATTGGCTTTTTTGTTTTTATAATAATTTCCAGCGCCCTAATTAATCTTCTTTTATTTTTTTTATCAATATCTTTAGCTCGACGCGGATCTAATTTTTTTAATTGACTGTAAAGTTCTTCTGTTGTTTGTTTTTCCAATTTTTTCCGGAGGCGCCAATTTGGCGGCACTTCTGGAATTAATATGCCGTCAACAACTGCTTGAATATAAAACCCCGTACCGCCGCATAAAATTGGTATTTTGCCCTTTTTAAAAATTTTCTCAATTGCTTTTAGCGCCAATCGGTGATATTGGGCCACCGTAAATCTTCTTTTAGGAGAGGCCACATCTAAAAGATGATGGGGGATACCTTTCATTTCTTTTTTAGTAATTTTGGCCGTGCCAATATCCATTCCTCTATAAACTTGGCGTGAATCAGCCGAGATTACTTCGCCATTGAATTTTTTAGCGATCTTCACTGCCAAATCTGACTTGCCAGAAGCAGTTGGTCCTAAAATAACAATAAGTTTCAATTTTTGGTTGGCATTTGACAAGACTTTTGGCATTTTTACTCTCATTTTTACTCTAGGGTAATCTTATAAGTATATGAGATTCCCGAGGTTATGTTCCCGAGGTTATGTTCCCGAGGTTCGACCTCGGGAAAATTTTCTTAAGATGGCTTCACGGTGTTTTTTTTCAGTTAAAGAAACACTATCTTTCAATTTAGCAGCCGCTGTGCCAGACCGCGGAGAATATTTGGCAATGTAGGCATTGTCAAATTTGATTTCTTTGAATAATTTGACTGTATTTTGAAATTGTTGTTTGGTTTCGCCAGGAAAACCAACAATAACATCAGTGGAGAGTTTGATCATTGGTATCTTTTCCCGAATTTTTTTTACTAAATTTTTATATTCTTTCACAGAATAATTTCGGTTCATCTTTTTTAAAATTTTATCATCGCCGGATTGGACAGGCAAATTCAAGTATTGACCAAATTTTTTACATTGAGCCAGAGCATTAATTAGTTTATCAGAGAAGTTTTTAGGGTGGGGCGAAGTAAAGAAAAATCTAAATTGACCCGGCAAAGCATCAATTTTCTTGATTAGTTGAACAAAGTTGATTTTAGGATTAGCGGACGAGACATAATCATTTACATTTTGACCCAATAACCAAATTTCTTTATAGCCATTTTTAATTAATTTTTTGATTTCTTTTAGAATTTCTTGATGGGGTCGACAAACCAATGGTCCGCGAGTAAAGGGGACAACGCAATAAGAGCAAAAATTATTACAACCAGTTGAAATCGGCACAAAAGCCAAAGATTTATTTTGATATTTCGGTTCAATTCTAAAATAATTGTGACGCATTGATTTACCATAACAAAATAATGCATCAGGTTTGTTTTTAATAATTTTTGGCCAATAGGATAATTCTTTAATATCTAAAATGAAATCGAAAATTTTGGCAAAATTTTTTCTATCTTCTTTCAAAATACAACCAGTTAAAACAGTTTTGAGTTTTTGTTTTTTATTTTTTAAGTTTTTAAGTTTTTGAGTTAATCCATAAACTCGATCAACCGCCGATTGCCTGACTGAACACATATTAACCACAATTAAATCAGCTTCATTAATTTTTGAAGCTGGCTGATAACCTTTGCTTTCTAAAATTGAAGCAATTCTCTCTGAATCCGATTTATTCATTTGGCAACCAAAAGTAATAATAAAATATTTCATATCTGACACCAAAAAAAGCCTACGCCTAATTTGTTGTCAAATTAGGTATTAATCTTATAATTGATTTAAGTAACAATTGGTTTAAATAAAAAACAGCCATCTCTAAAATATCTCCAGCCATCTCTAAAATATCCCTTCACCTCTAAAATATCTCTAATCTAATATTCCTAGAATACCGCAAGATAGAAAATATTTCAAGAAAGAATTAATAAAGAATTAATGAATTTTTTCTTTTTCTTCTTTTAGGAAAGAACGCCATTGTTCTATAAATTCAACAAAAAGTTGCAAAGGAAGGTCAATTAGGGCATTAAAGAAGATAGCCAAGGCATTATATTTTTTCCATTTATTTGATAACCAATGTCCGAAATTAACCAAGGGCAAAAAGATAATATCAAAAATAAAGCCAAAAAAACCGCTACGTTTTTCTTCCACAGTTAATTCTTCTGATTTATTTCTAATCGCTAAACCGGCAAAGGCAATAAGTGCTACAAAAATAATATTAACCACATAAGAAGTTATAGGCAATTTTACCAATCTTAAAACCATAATAAGAAGACCAAAGGACAGGGCAGTGCTGGCTAAATATAAGAGAGCGATAAAAAATTTCATAATTAAACCTCGTTGACGGGGGATTTTTAATTCATAAATTTCTGGGCGTTCGTTTCTATAGACAATTTTCATTGTTTCCAAAATTACTCTCTCTAAATTACTTTTTGCTGGCGGTCTAACAGTAATAACCAGAGAAAACATTAGCAAGGTTGGACCTAAAATATCAACCAGAATAGCCAGAGGAGTAAAGTGACCAGTGATTAATTTGGCTAAAGGAATTTCTAAAGTAAACCAAACAAGAATACCCTTACTTAAGAAAATAGATAAAGTGGAATAAATAGCAGCGCGGGAAAGACGTTTTTTAAGTGTATTTAATCTCTGTTGATAAGCTTTTTTAATTAATCCTTCTAAAATTTCTGGTTGTGAAAATTTTTTATTGATTTCTGTTTCAATTTTATCAGTTAAGATATCACCTAATAGCAAGAAAGGTGTGTCATATTTTTCACAAATTTGATAAAACTTATCTTTGAGAGGATGATTTAATTCTTTTTCTATGGTTTCCCAAATAGAAAGAATATCAAGTGTAATTTTCTGTAACTGTTCAGAAGGTAATTGACACCAAGTTGGAAATTTCTTTTTTAAAAGAAAATAGGCGAGAATGGGTTGGTCTAGTTTGAAAAGAGCCCTTTGGACCGCAATAAAGACCTGAATATATTTTTCTTCATTTGTCAGTCCGCCAAAAGAAATAACCCTTCTTTCCTGAATCACTATTCTTTCGTTCATAATGTTAGTCATATAATCAATTAAGAATATCTCTTTACGGGAAGATGAAAGCGCTTCTTCAATTTCACAAGCAGCAATGTTAAGCAGCCAATTAGAAAAAGACAATTTTTTATTTTCCGGTATTGAAGAGGCATTGTTCAAGATATAAATATATTTATCTAATATTTTTTCTACTTCATTAATTTTTGTTTCCGGAATTTGGTCGTTAGGGAAGTGTCCGCCCCGAATCAAATCTAAAATTAATGGTTCAGCAATGGACTTACTTTGATTAGTAAAAAGAATTCGTCTTTTTAGATTGCGATTAATTGCCACCCTCTTCATTAAATGTTCCTCTTTCCATTCAATAATTTCTCTTATTTTTTCATAAAAACTGGCTACCTTTGAGGCCACTTCATCTACATGAATAGTAGAAACCATTTCTTTGGTTTTTAGTGATTCACGCCAAGTCGCAAAACGTTGCAGAAGATTTTCGGTTTGAGCAGAAAGTTGAGGCATAGTTTATTTATTTAGATTTAATTTTTTAATGAAAGCGCTTAAACTTATGGCGCCCGCATCTCCTTTGGTTCTTTCCCTGACTCTTACTTTTTTTGCTTTTTCTTCTTGGTTACCCACCACTAACAAATAAGGAATTTTTTGAATTTCACCCTCGCGTATTTTTTTAGCCACAGTTTCGTTTTCATCTTTAATTTTAATTCTTAAACCAACTGCCAATAACTTTTGAGCAACTTCTTGAGCATATTTTTTATTTTTTTGGCTGACAGGAATAAGCCAAATTTGTTCTGGCGCCAGCCAAAACGGCAGAGCTCCGGCATAATGTTCAAGCAGAACACCAATAAACCTTTCTAAAGAACCCAGTAAAGCGCGATGAATCATATAAGGTTTTTGTTTTTTGCCTTTTTGATCAATATAAGTTAGATCAAATCGTTCGGGCAGGTTAAAATCAACTTGATAAGTGCTACATTGCCAAGGACGACCCAAGGAGTCTTTAATTTTGACATCGATTTTTGGTCCATAAAAGACACCGCCGCCTGGATCAATTTGCCATTTGAATTTTAATTTTTCTAAAGCATATTTTAAAACATTGGTTGCTCTTTCCCAACCTTTTAAATTACCTGCGTATTTTTCAGGCCGAGTGGAAATATAGATTTCATAATTTTTAAAACCAAAAGTTTTTAAAATTTTAAAACCAGCCTTTAATAATTTAATTACCTCTTGAGCAAGTTGTTCTGGCGTGCAAAATATATGAGCATCGTCTTGAGTAAACCCTCTAACCCTTGTTAAGCCATGTAAAACACCGGAGCGTTCATAACGATAAACCGTACCCAGTTCCGCATATTTCAGGGGCAAATCTTTGTAACTTCTTATTTTTGACTTATAAACCTTGACATGAAAAGGACAGTTCATTGGCTTAATCAAATATTCTTCTTCATCAATTTTAATTGGCGAATACATATTTTCGCGATAGAGTTCCCAATGGCCAGAAGTTTTCCAAAGATCTAATTTGCCCAAATGCGGACTGGTCAGCCACTGATAATTTTGCGCTGCTAATTCTTGGTAAAGATAATTTTCAATAGTTTTTCTTAAAAATTGTCCCTTGGGCTGCCAGATGGGCAAGCCAGCGCCGACTTCTTCGTCAAATAAAAACAATTCTAATCTTTGGCCCAACCAACGATGGTCTCTTTTTTCCAATTCTTCTTGTTTTTGAAGATATTCGGTTAGCTCGTTTTTATTTTGGAAAGCTAAGCCATAAATTCTGGTGAGCATTTTATTTTTTTCCGAACCGCGCCAATAAGCGCCAGCAATTTTAGTTAATTTAAAACTATCAGGAGCGATTTCTTTAGTTGATTGGACATGAGGACCCTTACATAAATCAACAAAATTTTCTGTTTGATAGAGAGAGATTTTTTGCGGTTCGGTTTTTGCTAATTCATCAATTAGTTCTAATTTATAGGGCTGTTCTTTAAAAATTTCTTTGGCTTTTTTTTGTGAAATAGTTTTTTTCTCAAATTTGATATTTTTTTTGATTAAGCGACGCATTTCTTCTTCGATTTTTAACAAGTCAGCTGACGAAATAGTTTGCGGTAAATCAAAATCGTAATAAAAACCATTTTCAATAGTTGGTCCAATTCCCAATTTTACTCCTGGGTAGAGTTTTTGAACAGCATAAGCCAATAGATGAGCCAAAGAGTGTCTTTTTTCTTCAAGAGTTGATTTAGACATAAATAGATTAATTATCCTTCTTCAATTATTTCTTCTGCTTCTTCGCAAATAAACTTAGTTAAATGTTGGTCGCGGTTATCAATTCGGCCAGAAATCATCACAATTTTATTTTCTTGAAAAACAACCGGATTTTTCTCAATAACAGCCGGGAAAACCACTACTTCAATTTTACCACTTAAATCTTCTAATTTAACAAAAAGCATAGGTTGACCTTTACGGGTAATAATTTTTTTAATTTGTGAAATAACTCCGCCAATTCTCAGCCTGATATTCTTTTGTAATTTGTTATTTTTAATATTGGCTATAGAAATAGTTTTATTTGCTAGTAAATGAGTTAAGCCATCTAAGGGATGAGAACTAATAAATAAACCCAATAATTCCTTTTCCCACATTAATTTTTCTTTAAGCGAAGCTGGCGGCGCTGATTTTAGAGTAATCTTATGGTTAAAAGACATTCCATCAAATAAACCGCTTTGGCCATTATTTTTTGTTTTTTGGTTTTCCCGAGCATATTCTAAAAGTTTTTCAAGATTAGTCAATAACTGATTTCTTTCGCCCAATTTGTCAAAAACTCCGGCCTTAATTAAACCTTCCAGAGATTTTTTGTTTAAATCTTTAGAATTAACACGGGCAAGGAAATTTTCTATTGAGGTATAAGGGCCATTAGCCTTTCTTTCATTAACTATTTTTTCAACAATGTTAAGACCAACATTTTTTATTGCTGACAAACCAAAACGAATCTGATTTGCTTTCGGTACCACGCTGAAAAAAGTAAAACTTTCATTAATATCAGGTGGCAAAACGTTAAGTTTCATTTTTTTACATTCTTCAATTAAAACAGCAATCCGTTCGATATCATTTCTTTCTGATGTTAAGAGAGCGGCCATAAATTCAGCCGGGTAGTGGGTTTTTAAATAAGCGGTTTGATAGGCAATGATAGCATAGGCTGTGGCATGGCTGCGATTAAAAGAATAAGAAGCAAATGGCTCAATCCAATACCAGATTTGTTGAGCAATATTGCGGTCAATACCATTTTTTTGACACCCACTGATAAATTTTTCTTTTTGATTTAATAAAAGATCTTTAATTTTTTTGCCAATGGCTTTTCTCAAAACATCTGCTTCAGCCAAGGTAAAATTAGCCAATTCTTGAGCAATTTTCATTACTTGTTCTTGATAAATGCAAATACCGTAGGTTTTTTCTAAAATTGGTTTCAATTTAGGATGAAGATATTCAATTTTTTGTTTGCCGTGTTTGCGAGCAATATAATCAGGAATTAATTGAATTGGTCCGGGCCGGTAAAGGGCCACCATAGCAATAATATCTTCAAATTCACTTGGTTTTAATTGCTTTAAATAGCGCTGGAAACCTTCTGATTCTAACTGGAAAACGCCAACTGTTTCTCCTTTTTGTAAAAGACGAAAAGTGGCTTTATCATCAAGGGGAATTTTTTCTAAATCAATATTCTGTCCATAAATGACATAAATCCGGGAAAGCGTATCTTCAATAATAGTTAAGTTCTTTAACCCCAAAAAGTCCATTTTAAGAAGGCCTAGGTCTTCAATTGAATGCATTTCATATTGGGTTACAATAGCTTGGTCGTCTTGCGTTGGGTGTTGCAAAGGAATTATTTCATTTAAAGGAGTATTGGAAATAACCACCCCACAAGCATGGGTTGAAACATGACGGGCCACGCCTTCTAATTTTTTAGCAATATCAATTAATTTAGTGGCTTGTTCATCTGTTTGGTAGAGATTGCGAAATTCAGCTACTTGACTAAGAGCTTGATCTAAAGTCAGGCCAAAGGGAATCATTTTGGCAATTTTATCGCAATAGGAATAACTATAATTCATTGCCCGGCCAACGTCGCGTACCACGGCCCGGGCAGCCATTGTGCCAAAAGTGATAATTTGCGCCACGCGATCTGGGCCATATTTTTGGGTGACATAATTGATTACTTCATCGCGGCGTCGGTCAGCGAAATCCAAATCAATGTCAGGCAGGGAAGCGCTGCGGCCCGGATTGAGAAATCTTTCAAAAAGCAAGTTATATTTAATTGGATCAATATTGGTGATATTAAGGAGATAAGCAACCAATGAGCCGCCCACTGAACCGCGTCCCGGACCAACCACAATGCGATTTTCTTTTGCCCAATTAACAAAATCTTGAACAATAAGAAAATAAGAAGCAAAACCAGTTTTTTTAATAGTTTCTAATTCATAATTTAATCTTTCAATAACTGCTGGTTTTGGCCTTTCGCCAAATTTTGCTTTTAACCCTTGTTGGCAGAGTTTTTCTAAATATACGTCTGGCGTTTCACCAGTTGGCACTTGGAATTGAGGTAGACTAGTTTTATTAAGTTCAAATTGGAAATTACACATTTCAGCAATTTTTTCTGTATTTTCAATCGCTTCAGGCCACTCTTTAAAATCAGTTATCATCTGTTCTGGTTTTTTCATTGAAAAATCATCTGCTTTTAATGTTAACCTTTCTGGATCATTGGCATTGGCGCCGGTATTAACCAACATTAAAATATCTTGGGCGTCGGCATCGCTGGATTTTAGATAATGAATATCATTAGTGGCAACCAGAGGCACATTTAATTCTCGAGAAAGAGAAATCAAGGCGGTATTGACTTTTTTTTGTTCTGGCAAATGAGGATGATGTTGGATTTCTAAATAAAAATTATCTGGGCCAAAAATTTCCCGGTATTTTAAAATTGTTTTTTTCGCTTCATCAAGTTTATTAGCCAGAATCAAAGTGGGAATTTTGCCAGCCACACAGCCCGATAAAGCAATTAAGCCCTGACTATGTTTGGCTAATAGATCTTCATCAATGCGCGGTTTATAATAAAAACCTTCTAAATGGGCTTGGGTGATTAATTTCACCAGATGGCGATAACCCTCTTTATTTTTAACCAATAAAACCAGATGATATCTTTTATCATCAATATTTGGTCTTTTATCTGAGATTTTTTCAAAGGCCTGATACATTTCGCAGCCAATAATTGGTTTAATTCCTTTGGCCATCGCTTTTTTATAAAATTCAACAGCGCCATAAATGTTGCCGTGGTCGGTTAAAGCCAAAGCAGTCATGCCCAATTGTTGGGCGCAATTTAAAAGTTCATCAATTTTGGGCAAACCATCAAGCAGAGAATAATGAGAATGGACGTGGAGATGAATGAATTTCATAAAATATGATAAGATTAATAAAGTATACGATGAAGCAAGATTTTTTACAAGTTGAAAAAGAATTGTGGCAACAAGGTTATAAAGCGGTCATTGGTTTAGATGAGGTCGGCCGTGGCGCGGTGGCTGGACCAGTTGTGGCTTGCGCCGTGATCTTAAAAAAGAAAAAAAATTTTTTCACTAAAACAAAAATTAAATTTCCTATTTTTAATAATCAGATATACGACTCAAAAAAACTAACGCCGCAAAAAAGAGAAGAATTTTATGATTGTTTAACCAAAGACCCCAATATAAAGTGGGGGATAGGTTGGGTTTCTGAAAGAGTGATTGAAAAAATTAATATCTTAGCTGCCACTAAACTGGCGATGAAAAGAGCCTTGACAAGGGCTATTAAATTTTTTCCAGCGCGGCAAGAGAATTGGCACGATATTTTTTTAATTGTTGATGGCAACTCTCAACTTGATTTGGCTATAGCGCAAAAGGCGATTGTTAGGGCTGACGAGCGAGTGCTTTCTTGCGCTATTGCCAGCATTATTGCCAAAGTAACCCGTGATCGAATGATGCGAAATCGCCATAAAAAATATCCCTTCTATGGATTTGACCAGCATAAAGGTTATTTAACAAAACAACATCAAAAAATGTTAGAGAAATATGGTTATTGCCGGATCCACCGGAAGAGTTTTCAGCCAATTAAGCACTTGCTCTAAAATTATTTATTTGTTAAAATAAATAAACCAGTTATAAAACTAAAAATTATTTATTTTTTTATGGCTGTTCCCAAACAGAGGAAAACCAAATCCAGACAAAAACAAAGACGAATGCATTATTTTATTAAAGGACCGGTTTTGAGTTTGTGTCCCAAATGCCATCAACCAATTAGGCCACATACTGTCTGTTTTAATTGCGGTTATTATAAAGGGAAAGAAGTAATTGATGTGTTTAAAAAACTGACTAAAAAAGAGAGGAAAAAGAAAGAAAAAGAACTAAAAGCGAAAAAAGTTGAAGAAAAAGAAAAACCATTGACAATGGAGGAATTATCAAAAAAATAATCTTACTTATGGCTAGTCGTCATCTGGCACGTTCTATTGCTATGCAATCTCTTTATGAGTGGGATTTTAGCGATAAAAAAGGTGATTTAGAGAAAATTGTTGAGAAGAACATTAGAGAATTTGGTCCTGGTTTAGAGGATACTAGTTTGGTTTGGCGGATTATTACTGGCGTGATTAATCATCTTTCAGAAATAGATAAAATCATTGAAAAAGCAGCGCCAGAATGGCCGCTGGAACAAATTATGATTGTGGATAGGAATATTTTGCGAATTGGTCTTTACGAGTTGTTATATGCTGACAAAAAAGAGGTTCCGCCCAAAGTGGCAATTAATGAAGCCATTGAATTGGCTAAGTCGTTTTCCGGCAGTAATTCAAGCAAGTTTGTTAATGGTGTTTTGGGCACGGTTTACAAAGAAATGGAAAACAAAGAAAAATAATATTAAAATTTATGAAGGATTTTGATCTCTTGGAAAAGAAATTAGGATTAAAATTTAAAAATAGAGATTTATTAGTTCAGGCCTTTTGTCACCGCTCTTATTTAAATGAAAACCCTGATTTTTATTTGGGCCACAACGAAAGATTGGAATTTTTAGGTGACGCAGTTTTGGAATTAGTGGTGACTGAAGAACTTTTTAAAAAATACCCGCAGAAACCAGAAGGCGAATTAACTAATTGGCGGGCCGCCTTGGTTAACGCCAAAATGCTTTCTCAGGTAGGTCAAGAATTAGATTTTGATGAGTTTTTGCTTTTGTCCAAAGGCGAAGAAAAAGAAACTGGCAAGGCAAGACAATATATTTTAGCCAATACCTTTGAGGCCTTAATTGGCGCGATTTATCTTGATTTGGGTTATGGCGAATGTTTAAAATTTATTAAAAAAAGATTAATGACTCGCTTGCCCGAAATTATTGAAAAAGGTCTTTTTAAAGATGCCAAATCGCGGTTGCAAGAAGAAGCGCAGGAAAGGCTGGGCATTACGCCGCATTATCAGGTTTTAAAAGAATGGGGGCCAGATCATGCCAAACATTTTACAGTTGGTGTTTTTTTTGGTATAGAACTAATTGCGCAGGGCGATGGGTTGTCCAAGCAAGAGGCTGAATTAGAGGCAGCCAAAAACGCCCTAGAAATCAAAGGTTGGTAAAATTAAATTAATCAAATTAATTAGGTTAATTAGAATAATTAGAGCAATTTAGAATAATTTTTCTTTATGTTGGTAATGCGCTTACTAAGAATTGGCAAAAAAAATCAACCCTTTTTTAAGGTAGTGGTTATTGATAAAAAGAATCCGCCGCGGGGTGGCCGTTTGGTGGCTGAACTTGGTTATTACAACCCCTTAACCAAAGAAAAATCTTTAAATCAAGAGAAGATAAAATATTGGCTGAAGACGGGTGTCCAGCCATCAGCCACGGTTTATAATTTATTAATTTCGGAAAAAATTATTGAAGGGGAAAAATTAGCCCTTCATAAAAAATCAAAAAAGAAAAAAGAGGGCGAAGTAAAAGAAACAACTGAAAAAGAAACAAAGATTTAGAATAATAAATGAGTATTAGCAAAATTTGAGAAAGAAGCAAAATTATCATATAATAAAAGAATGTTAAAGAAATTTCGTTGTCTTTTTCTGGTTCTTTTACTGCTTTTTATCGGGATTTTTACTTTTGTTAAGGCGCAAAATCAAGAAGAGCGCTCCTTAGAAATAGAATATCCAGAAATTGGCGGAATAAAACCAGAAACTGTTTCTGTTGGTTTACCTACTTATGTTCAATACATTTTCAATTTAGGTTTATTAATCGGCGCCGCTGTTTTGGTTGGCATTTTGATTTACGGCGGCATTCAATATCTCTTGGCAGCCGGCCGGGTGCCAGTTTTAATTGAAGCCAGAAGAAGAATTTTATTGGGTTTTTTTGGCATTTTTATTTTATTTGCCGGTTATTTAATTTTACAGACCATTAATCCTGAGTTGGTAATATTTAAATTACCATTACTTGAAAAAACAGAATTTTGTAAAGAAGACGCTGATTGTCCTGGAAAATTTGAATGTAAAGAAGGAAAATGTGTTCCTTTGGCCGAATGCGCCATTGATACTGATTGTGTTGGTTTTCCAGATTATGTTTGTAAAGAAATAGAGTCAGGCAAAAAATTTTGTGTTTATGAACCAAAAACTTTAATTGTTCAAGAGTTTCCTTTGGGCCAGGCGATCGAGGGCGGTATTTGGGAGAAGGTAAGAACAACGAAAACAAAAAATTTACTTCAAGCGTTAGAAAATTTCTTAAAAAAAGAGATAAAAATTAATAGCAAAAAATTTAATCGTCTCAGTGATTTAAATAAATATTTAGAATCTTTAGCCAGAGAATGTACTTGCGCCGGCGATGCAAGCGAAAAAGGAAAAAGTGTTCAGGCTATATGTAGCAGCGCGGCTGGCAAGCCTGGGTTAAGTTGTTTGCCTGGTGATTGTCTGGGCGATCCTTGCGCTAAGAATAGAGAGATTATTGATGAAATCAGAGAAA
>JBNAUV010000001.1:64916-67750 GCA_049700655.1 Minisyncoccales bacterium
GGTTATGCTTTAGAAAATGAAAATGATCGATTTATTCAAATGTGGGAAACCCTTTTAAGTTGCCACCAAGAAAATCATCTTTTATTGACCACACCCAATTATTGGGAATTAGTTAAAGAGTATGAAAAGAAAGGCGGTAAGGTGTTGGTGAATAGGACTTATTTACCTCTCGGCACCACGACCATACCGGTCTCAGACGATCCTTTAAATTTTTATTGTGTCACAGGTGGGTCAGCTATTGAGGATTATTCTAGCACGCTAACTTATTTGCCGCCGGCCAGTGGTGGTAAAATTGGTGAAGAACTAAAAGAAAGTTTACCGCCTGAGGTGGTCAGCGAGATAGAATTTAGCCAAGCATTAGGCGGAAAAGAGACCTTAAACTGTCCGGTTGAACTGCCCTTGGGTAATTTAGTTGATGCTATTACCAGCAGTGCTTTAACTTTAAGGAATAAAATGGATTCTTTAGTTAATTTATTAAATCAATTAGCCAATAAAATCGGCGAAATGAATGTTTTAATTTCTCAATGCACTGACCAGAATTGTCAAGTAGAATGTAGAGCCGAAAAGAACCAATGTTATCTCTGCTGTGATGCGGAGCGGTGTGGTTCATGTGTTAATTCTTGTCATCGACAGGCTCTTGATTGCGCTGGTGAATGTGAGCCCAAAGACGGAAAATCACCCTGCCCCTTAGATAAAATTGCCAGCACTACTGAAGAAATTAAAAAAATTGAAGATACTATTTTCGCTTTTATAAACGAAGCCAAACCGGTTTTTTCTAATATTGATAATATTACCACTTCTACACCAGAAAAGACTGGTTGGGAACAAGGTGTTTTTGTGCAAGGGGTGAGATTAGGTTTAACTGCTTGTTCCCAGTATACCACTGAACAAGGTAAAACCGAAGGCTGGTATTTGATTGATTGCCCCACAGCCATAAATATGGGAGCAGTTGGTCCGGGCGGCGCTGTGATTGGGAATTGTCATCCTTATAATTTTTTCTGTTGTGTTCCAATGGGCACGAATTTAGCCCAGTTTGGCTATGAGCAAATACCGCGTTATTTAAAAAATAGTTATCCACCAATGGCTGGTTGGAAACCAGAAGAATTAATAGCCAGCAGTTCTTTTCCAGCTACTTCTCAAGCTTTTCAAAAAGTGCCCTGTTTAAAACAAAGCGATCCGCAATGGGGTTGGATGATTTACGGCCCTGAAGAAAATTGTACGACTTACCGGCAAGGCGGTTGCGGACCAACTTCTTTGGCTATGATTTTAAGTTATTTTGAGCGCAACAAGGCATATACGGTGCCACAAATTGGCGACCAAATTGTGAAGATTGGTGGTCGGGTTTGTCCCAGAGGCACTTCTGGTCCATCTTTAGTAGAAGTGGCTAAGCAGCATGGTTTTCCAGGCTCTTATCAATTAAAAGATTTACCCTTTGAAGAATGGAAGGAAGAGGTAAAAAAATGTTTTGCTAATGGCGGCTTGATGATTGGTTATGTTGAATATCCCTTAATTGAAACAAGGGATAGTGGTCATTTTATTGCCATAACTGGTTTAACTGATGATGGCAATTATTTAATCGTTAATGATACGGTTTACACCAGACGCAACCAACCCGTACCTTGTCCGCGTTTGGTTCCAGTACAAGATATCTATAATGCCCGACGCTATGGCAATCAATCAGGTTTTTGTATAATAGAAGAAAAACCGGAATAATATGAAAATTTTTTTAAGAAAAAATATTATTTCTCTTATTTCTTTGATTTTTAGTTTGATTTTAATTAGTCTAGTGCTTTTTTATTTTTTTGATTTCAACTTTAATTTGTTTTGGCGTTCAGCAAAACAATGGCTCTGGAGCAAAGATAAAGTTTTGGCCATGGAGTCTTATCTTATTCCGCGCTTTCCCCAACGTATAGTCTATTTAATTAAACAAATAGATTCAGTTGCCCAAGAAATAACTACTGAAAGTCAAAAAATATCAACTTTAACTGCTCAATGTGATTGTCAGAAGGCTCAATCTGTTTGTCTGCCGCCAGCGCAAGAAAAAATTACCCCTAAATCTTTAATGTCTAGTGAGAGCCTTTGTCAGGGTGGGCCAGTGACTGGTAATCCTTGTCCCGAAATAAAAGACCTTTTTGAAGTGGGTGGACCTTTAAATCTGGAATTAAAAAAAGAAGAGCTGCTTATTTTAAAAACCACCTTGGAAACAGAATGGTTGGCAGGTTTAAAAAAGGAAGTGCAGACTTTTGATCCAAAAACTAGGGAGATTTTAGAAACAAATTTAAATAAAATTGTTGACTTAAGCAATCAATTAATTGGTACCAGTAAAAAATTACATGATTCAACCCTGGAATGTTCTACCCAAAATTGTTTTTCTAATTGTAGGACTATTTGGGGTTGGCAGGCTTGTCTGGGATTAAAAAAACAAGATAACTCTTTGGGGCAAATTCTTTTCGGAATTAATGTGGAATTAACGAATTTAGAATTGGGCCAAGTTCAGATTAAAAATATTAATTTAGGTTTGCCGCAGTCTATTGATTTACCTTCGTTACCAACTATTCCTTCATTCACCATTGATTTGCCCAGTATTGATATTGATTTGTCTCAAGGACCGGTTAATTTGCCGCGTTTGATTTATTTCCATACTCCTTCGTTGTCTCTGCCTTCTTTTAGCCCAATTCAAATCAGTTGTCCTAATACCGACGGTGTTGGTTCAGCCACTTATTCATATGATGCTTTGTCAAATTTATCAATTACAGAATTTACTGGCGATCCAGATTGGGATTGGCACTATGCCATATTTAAGTGGTTAAACCAGCAATGTGTGGCTTTGGCTA
>JBNAUV010000001.1:67850-70356 GCA_049700655.1 Minisyncoccales bacterium
CAGTGTCAACTTGAGTTTGAAGACTCGTCATCTGCTACGCCAACCGAAGAGAGTATTAATCAGATATTAACTACTTTAAAAGACAAATGCAATGAGATTAAAGAAGAAAATCCCACTACTACGGATGAGAAAGGCAATATAATTCCAGCTGTGCCAGAATCTTGCCAATGGTTGGCTCTATTTGTTGGCAATGAATGGTTTCCAATACTTAAAGAAGATGAAATACATTCTTCTTCAATTACTCGCGGCGGTCAATCATCATCATTTAACCTAATAGATTTTCCTTTAGCCAAATTAGGTTGTTCCAATCCGTCCAGCCTTCCCAAAATCACTTTTCCGGCAATTAAAATTCCAGATATTGAAATAATGAAAGATTATATAAATTTATGTTTGCCACTGATTGGTGGGGTAAAATTTAAACTGCCAAAAATTTCTTTTGAGCCATTAAAAATTCCTGATTTTAATCTTTGTAATTTAGACCAGTGTGGCAATTTTTTCCCAGGCTTTAATTTTTCTTTACCTCGTTTCAGTTTACCAGATATTATTATCCCAGCCATTGATTTACCTGATTATAATGGGTTTAAAATGCCGCGCATTGAGTTAGAGACCATGGAATTTTATCCCATTTATTTAAGTTTATTGGGTGGTTTTAATTTACCCGAGATTTTAATGCCGGAATTAACTATCCAACCCCCCTCATTGCCTGAGTTAAATTTTAATTTTGATTTTGAGATGCAAATTAATTATGAGGCTTTGGCACAATTAGCAATGAAAATGTTTTTAGATTTAGCTGGAATAGATTTAAGTTCCCAGCCTAATTGTGTTGAGGGTGAATTTAAACTGGGTCAATGTTTAGATATTAGTTATCCTGATATAACAATTTCTTGGCCAGCCTTTCCCCAAATTCCAGAAATTCCTTTTTGCCAAGACATCAATAATTTTTGTCTTGAAATGAAAAAAGGTATAGCCAATGTTTTGACTGAACTTAATCAAATACAAAAGACAATAAATCAAACCCTACAAAATCAAGTTCAAAAACCGTTAGATGATTTGGCTAAGGCGGTAAATAAAGAAATAACCAAGCAAATTATTGAGCAATTTAATGACAGAGCTAAAGACATAGAAACGGCAATAAAAGACGCCCTTGATAAAAACCTTCCTTTTGTTCATATTGAACTTGATGATATTACTATTTCGGCAATTGATTTGAATAAATTAGTTGACTGGCCCAATAAAATTGAAATACCCTGGCCAACAAAATTAAAAAAAATACCCTGTTCAATTACTTTTCACATACCTACAATTCCTTTATCTCAATTAAGTTATAATAAAGAAATTCATATTGATTTACCATCTTTTCAAAGTCCAACTGGAATTGAGCTTGAGCTTAAGCAAAGCGCTTTTTGTGAAGTCAATGGACCAACTCCTTCTAATCCTTGTCCGCAGCAAAAGATTTCTGATAAAGTAGAAAGTATAAAGGACCTTAAAGAGGACATTCAGAAGGCTTCACAAGAGGTTCTTGATATATTAGAATAAAGATATGACCAGCAAAAAGAAAATTATTTTTTTAATCCTCTTATTCCTAATTTGTTTTTTGATTTTTTCTTCTGTGATGTTTGTTTTGGCTGATGGAAATGATGAAGCAACAGACGAAAAACGGCCACTGGAAATAGAATATCCAGCAATTTTGAGTATTTCTTTAAAAAGTGTCGGTGTGGGATTGCCTGATTATGTTAAATATATTTTTAATTTTGCTGTGATTATTAGCGGTTTTATTATTTTTAGCCTTTTGGTTTATAATGGTTTTGTTTATCTAACTTCAGCCGGCGACCCGACGAAAATTAGTCAGGCTAAAAATGGTCTTCTTAATAGTTTTATAGGAGTCATTGTTTTATTAGCCAGTGTTTTTATTTTTCAGACTATTAACCCCCAATTAGTGCAATTAGAAACCGCGGCATTACCACCAACTCGACCTATGGGTTTGCCACCAGGTTATTATATTTGTAATTATAACGTAAATAATCTAAAAGAGATTGATATAAAAAAGATTCTTGAGGACTATCTAAAAGGCGACACAAATGTGAGAGAGGAGGCGGCTAAAAAATTATTTAGCATAGTAGATGATGGCCAAGGTAATATTTGTCAGAGAATTAGCGGCTCCGGCCCTCTTGGTTTTGATATCACTAATAAAGGCAACACTATTTTTATTGTTCCTTACGAAGAGGCATCTTCTACAGAAACGGGAGAAATAAGCTATATCTACCGAGATAATTTCGGCGTTATTTTAATGGAAAAAGCCAATCATAAAGGCAAATGCTTTTTACATTTTTCTTATCAAGAAAAAAAACAAGACGAGTACCAGATAATCGCTGGCACATATGCAGAAGTTACTACTGATAAGTTTAATTATACAGCCCACTCTCTTATTTATTTTGAAAAGCCAAACATTACTCAAGAGGCAGCCGCGCAGGGCGGCGTGACTTTATTTACTTGTCCTGGCGGAAGC
>JBNAUV010000001.1:70456-76086 GCA_049700655.1 Minisyncoccales bacterium
CGAGCGCTGGAAATTGAACCACCTAATTCCTATATTGCTTTGATTTATAATAAGCAGCCTTGTCAAACTGAGCCGGACGAGTGTGAATACTGCGATGTTTATAATGAGGATCAACCAGATTTAATTGCTGCCACTGGTCGTTGCGCCAGCAATTTGTGGAATGCGATGTGGCATAGTGATGTGACTATGGCTGATTGTAAACCGACCCTACAATCAATGATGGTGGTTTTGGGTAAAATAATTCATTAATAATCAAATATGAAAAAAAATTACTTTTATCTTTTAATTTTGATTTTTGTTTTTAGTCTGATACCACTTTTAGCCTCAGCCGGCGGTGTTGCAGATTTAGCCCAGTCTATCGCTTTAAAAATATTCTGCTGGGCTTTTGTTTTGTTTTTGACACTGACCAGCGCTTTGGTTTGGCTGGTTGGCGCTATACTTGATTGGGTGATTGGTCCGAATTTTGTCACTTTAAGTTATACTCAACCCTGTCCGGGAGGGATGATTAAAGAAACCGAGAGTGGTCTTTTATGCAACCCGATTATTGGCGTAGGCTTAGGGATTACTCAGAGTTTGGTTAATTTGCTTTTAGTAGTTTTTTTGGTGGTCATTGCTTTGGCCATGGCTTTGCAATACCAAGAATATGGCAGTCGTAAGACCTTAATTAAATTAATTGTCGTTGCTCTCTTGGTTAATTTTGCGCCAGTTTTCGTTGGTTTAATAGTTGATGCGGCTAATATCATTATTTATTATTTTTTAAGCCAAGTAAAAGATATTGCTGGATTTGGTTCAATGTTTAAGACTATGTTTGCTGATTTGGGTCAATCTTTTAAACAAGATTATTTTGATCCCTCGGCTAATTTGAACTTACTCATGAGGATAATTACAGCCATTGTCATTAATGTGGTTTTGTTTATAGTTTTTCTTTTGTACGCCATAATTTTTATTGTGAGATATATAATGATTTGGTGTTTAACCATTTTGTCTCCTTTAGCTGTGGTTTGTTGGGTCCTGCCAGCCACAAAGAGATTTTTCAACCAATGGTGGAATCAAGTAATTCAATGGTCATTTATTGGTTTGCCACTTGCCTTTTTCTTATATTTAGGAATAAGCATTTTTGCCCAATTAAGCAGTGTTTTTAAAAGTAGATTAACTTTACCCGGGGGAGAGGCGGCCACAGCCAATTTTTTGAACCAAATTCTTCCTTATAGTGTTGTTGCTATTTTTTTATTGTTAGGCGTTATTTTGGGTTTACAAACCAGCGCCATGGGAGCCACAGCAGTAATGAATTTTGCCAAAAAATCTGGACGTCAGGCAACTGCCTTTCTTGGCAAGGGAACATTGGCTGGCGCTAAAAGATTAGAGCAAAGAATACCGTCTAAATATAAAGAGCCGCTTCTTAAAACAGCTGAAAAAATGGCAACCGCTCGCGGCGGCTGGGGCGCGGTTGCAACAGTGACTGGTGCTCGTTGGGCAGCCAGAAGGGGTTTAACTTTAATCGAAGCCAGACAAGCGGAAATTGAGAAGGGTAGGGAATCAGCGGCTAAATTTAAGACACCAGCTGCTTTAACGGCTGAATTAAGAAAAGAAATGGGAGTGGGCGGTAATTTAGACCGAGCCCTTGGTTTGATGGCTGGCGGTTATACGAATCCAAAAATGCGCGCGGCAATTAACGAAAACCTAACTGATGCTGAAAAAATTAAGTTAGCTCAACGCGCCAATGAGTTAGGCGATCAAAAAACAGCTCAATTAATTGGCCGAAATAATCTGCATTTGGTGGAGCAAATGAATTTTGAATTTAAACCCGAAGATAAAACCAAATATCCTGGCGGTATTAAAGAAAAAATAATTGCCGAGACCAAACCAGCGGACGTGGGTCAGTTGTCTAAGGATTTTTATAAAGATCCGGCAGTTATGAATTCAGTAATGAAACATTGGACTGGCCAGCAATTGGGAGCCGCGGCTGTAGAACATAGCCGAGAATTTGTTAATGAATATACAAAAAAGAGAGAGGAAATTATCCAAGATGCGATAAAAAAGGGCAAAGACCCAATACAAGCAGTTGTTAACTTAAATCCACACGCAGCCCTATACACCACTGGTAGCGCGGCGCAAGATTTGGGCTTTGTTCCGCCTTTGGGTCTATCCCGCGGAGAAATAAGAAAAAGAATGGAAAAAGGACTAAAAACAGAAAAGGCAAGGGTAAAGGAATTTGAAGAAGTAAGAAAAGCAGAAGAAACAAAGAAAGCAACTCCTCAACCCCCACCTCCTTTTCGGAGTCCGGGCAGATCGGAAAAATAAATAAAAAAGCCCTGTTCTAAAAGAACAGGGCTTTCATTCTTATTTATTTTTTATCATCAATATTATGAAAAGAAAAAGAGTATTCCAAGGGATCTTTGTAATCTGTTTTTTCCGGCGTTTGTTGATTAGGCGTTGGGGGTTGGCGGTGATTTCTTTGGTGAGAACAAGGCTAAAAGATTTTCTATCATTTGTCTAGTTTCAGGAGAGATATTAAGTTTTCCCTCCTGAATTTTCTTATCCACCTTTCCTCGTTCTGTCTGAACTATTTCCAGCGCTTGCTCCGGAGAAATTTTTAAATTTTTCATTAACTCATTCACCCGCGCCAAAACATTCATAATTTCTATTGTGTCTGCTTCCTGCTCGTACTTTTCACGAACAGCTGCCTCTACTGCCTCTGCCACTTTTCCTCGCAGTTGAATTTCATTAATAGTAAAACGATTGATGGTGATTCCTAATGCTCTTTTGTAAAGAAGACCATCGCCTTGCTTTATCTTTTGGATAATTGCTTGTCTCTCTTCCACCTGTTTTTGAAGTTTCTTTCTCTCTTCTTTAGGAAGCTTTTTTAACTCCTCTTCTAAAGGTTGCCAATCTTTATTTTCGCCTCCCCATTTTTTTTCTGAGGCCAAGGGTTGGCGTTTACTGAAATATTTCAATAAAACAGGGAGGGGTATGGTCGATTCAATGGATGGAAGGTCTTCGCCCAGAATTGCTTTGAGTAATACTGCCACAGCATCGTCACGCGCGCCAATGGCTTCTTGCCAATTTGTTGGACCTTCTTCTTCTGAAAACGCCCAGGATCTTAATCTGTCTTTGATAATATCTTCAATAATGGTTTTTACTCCATTTTCTTCGCCGCTGTTAAGATACTCAATTAGCGCCTCTGCTTTTTCTCTTGCCGATGCCTCTTTTTTTGTGATTCCCGGGGTCCAGGTAATACTAACCTTGACTTCTAACTCAGCATAATCAGGCGTCCGCACTATTTGTGGGGGTAAATCCTGATTTATTTTTACTGTTTTTACCATAATACCATCAAAAATCCGTGGCGCCAGAGGCAACCATACCCAGCCTTCATTTAATACCTTTTTTTGTCTTTTTCCTAAAAACACGAGAACAGCTTTATGGGGCGGATCAGCTGGTATGACTCTGATGCCGTAATAAACAAACAGTCCACAAAGCAAACCCGGTATAAGCCAAGCAAGCCAAAGAGGCAATTTTAATCCTTCTGGAATAAGTTGTTGTAAAGCAAACCCTATGATGACCAGAATTCCTAAGACCATAATTGTTACTAAGGCTCTCATTTTTTACCTCCTTATTTTTTTTGTTTAAAAATCCCTTATTTTTTTGTTAAAGACCTATATTCTAAAGGAAACTTTGTTTCCTATTTTGTTTTTAATATAAATATTTATTTTTGTCAAGTTCGTTTCTGGGTCTGTCCAGTGAGAAATGTAGAGATATAAAAAAAGAGGAAGAATTATTTCTTCCTCTTTTTCTCATCAATTTCTTCGTTAACGTCAATAGGAGGCAGGCCAAAGACCTCTCTAACGTCAGCCTCTACCTCCTCTTTTGTTGGAATTCTACCGCCTTCCCCTGGATAAAGAGGCTCTTTTTTTTCTTGGCCCTTAGATTTATCGCTAAATAATTTAGCGCCCAGGGCCACTGATTTCAAAAGACCTTCATCCAGTGAGCCGGTTCCTTTAGTCAGGATTTCATATAATCCACCTTTTTCCCAGCCTAGCTTCCTGACTAGAAGCTCATAGGCCTTGTCTTGAAGTTCCTTTTGTTTTTCCGGGTTTTCTTGCAATTTTTTCCGGAAATCTGCCTCATCAACTCCTTCCACCAAAGACATCATTTTAATAAGAGAACCCATTGTTTCTTGAGCTCGCGCTTCTGCTTTTAACTCTTCTTCTCTTCTTTTTGCCATCACTTCTTGATATTGTTCTTCCACATTGATTTCATAAAAATCAATGCCTTGCTCGGCCACTTCCAGACCCCACTTGAGTAGAGTTTCTTTAATCAACTTTTCGTCTTTCAGCCCACCTACTTTTTCTTCTTCTTCAAAACCCCACTCTTTTCCGTCTAACCCTTCTTTTTTTAATTGCCAGCCATACCAGATTTTATTGGCCCGGCCTTTTAATGACAACAATTCATCAATTGTAAGGTCGGATATCCAGCCCCTGATTAAAGCTGCTAGTCGGCCCAAAATATCTTCAATGGCCGTGGGTGGAGCCACAAACAAGAAGAGATAAGGATTAATAATGCGCATAGTCACCAACACTTTGATGGTGACAGCAAATCGCTCAGGTGGCTTGGTTTCCGCCCTTTCTACCAACAGCGAATAAACCACTGGTCGTAACAAAACAAAATCTAATGTTTCGTCACGTAAACTCATTATCATTTTTCCCTTTGCATCAAAACGAGCATCAAACCACCGGTGATGGTAAGTATGGATTTTATGGATAGGCCAAAATCCATAAAAATATAATCCACCCCAAATCCTTCCCCACATTCTTTTCTTTCCCCCGGGCTCTATTTTCTCATTTTTTTTCTCTTTTACATCTTCGTTTTTCCAAATGTAGCAATGTGTATCCATAAAATGTTCTTCCCAGGAAAAAATTATTCGGCTAAATTTACCAAGCTTCAGTATGGCTTTAGCTTGACCCTCTTGAACCGTGGTAAATCTGGCGCAGGATAATAAAATTATTAAAATTATCCCCACCATTAACACCGACCAGTAATTTTGAATAATTTCTACCATTTTTTACCTCCTTGTTTGTTTTTTATTTTTTCTTTCTAGATTTATATAACCCTATATATTATTCTCTTTTTAAAAGAGCTATTTTAATTATGTGGCAATTTTTAAAATTTGTCAAGGCGCGACTTGACAAAAATTTAGTTTATGATACCCTTAATAAAAGTAAATTAAAAATTTAAGAGGAGGTGAAAAATGATAGAAAAAATTACAAAAAACAGAGCGATTGTTAATTTGGGCTTTGGCAATCAGTGCAGCATCTGCGGAGGTTATTTTGATGAAGGGGGGATATGCCCGAACGGTCATGAGCTGGGCGCAATTTATGTTCTCAATGAAGAGAAGGAAAAACTGGAACAATGGTCCGGGGGCGCTATGTGGGTAATCTGTGGTCGGACAGGGCCGCAGAAAAATCAATGTAATATTTGTGGGACTTTTTTTGAAACTGGTTCTTTGGAATGTGATAGGCATCATATTGTTGGCCAAAGATATTTGATACCTGTGGTCATCTCCACAAAAAAAGAAGAAGATATTTAAAACAAAGGCGCTGACTATGTCAGCGCCTGTTTTATTGTAAATAACT
>JBNAUV010000002.1:0-42435 GCA_049700655.1 Minisyncoccales bacterium
AAAGAAAATTTAATTTTCTCTAACGAATTAGAGTTCGCATCTAATACTACGAGTGGGTGTGGAAGGAATCGAACCTTCGACCTCCATTTTATCAGAATGGCGTTCTACCACTGAACTACACACCCATAAAATGATTCAGAGCGTTCTAGCGCTGAACTACGCAGCCATCTTGCAGGCAAACCGACCTATACGCAGATTAATATTAAATTTTATCAAATTAAAATAAAAAAACAACCCATTGGGTTGAAATTTCCAATTACTAAGTTTTATTCTAATTTTTTTTCCACCTCTTTAATCTCTTTATTAATAAATTTTTCTGAAAGATCTAAAGCCTCTTGAATTTGGTTGCGCACCCTTTTTTCCTCTTTGCTTAAATCAGCCTTTTTATCAAATAAAGAAACGCGTTCATCAATTTCTTCCCTTAAAGCGCGGAAAACAATACTGATTCTTTGGTCAATCTTGCCGATTTCTTTTTTTATTTGGTTGCGATATTTAATTTGTCGGTAACGACAATAACAAATCATCATTAAAAGAATAATAATTAACAAAAGCAAAAGAATAATAATATTTTCGCAAGTCAACATTTGATTTAACCACGGCCCCAAAACAGGAATACGCAATAAGAAATCGCGCCAAGTCAATTCTTTGGTTGGCACTACCACTGGTCTCACTTCTTCGGTTGGTGTGGCTACTTCTAATGGCGCTTCCCCTTCTTCCACTTCTTCTTCTTTTTTTTCTTTTTCTTCTTCAAGCGGAGTAATTTCTTTCGCAATTAAAGTATAACTACCGCTACCAGTTGAAGACAAAATATTGGTGCCCTTGCCATCATCAGCCAAGACTGAACCGCTGCTAAAACTCAGGTTAGCCGTGCCCGCGGTTTTGGCTTTAAAAGTAATACTTAGTAGCGTGCCAGCAGCGCCAGTATAACCGGGCGTTGGTTTGCCGCCGGCAAAACTAATTGTGCCCAAGGCGTTAGAATAAGTCGGTTCTTGGACCCAAAGCGAAAAAACCGAATCAGTTTTAGAAACCCTGACTACTTCAATTTTATCTGGATCAAAAACCAAAGTGGCGTCAGCCGCGTTTATAGCCACACCGCCGGAATTAACTTTGACCTGAACTAAAAAAGTATTGTTAACTGTATAAGTCCCGGTGGAAGGCACCACATATAACGATGCTTTCTGGGCTTTCGCTGTTAAAGGCAACCAGACCAAATAAACGCTAAAACACAATAAAATTAGAAACTTGTTGAAATTCATAGAAACTTATAGAAATTTATTCCAATGAATTTCTATTAATTTTGCAGCCGAAGGCTGCGTATTTCCATCAGTTTCTATCAGTTTCTTCTTTTTTTCTTATCTTTGTAATAATAAGTATTATGACTGCTCCACCACCCAATAAAATCAATGGTATTATCCAGTAAGGAAATGGTTTTATTGGCGGTACATACTCCACAATTCTTTCATTGCCCGCTTTATCCACTGCCTTCACTTTTATTATAATGCCCAATCTCTGATTTTTCAACAAATAGGGACTACTTGCCCTCTGCCAGTCGGCCTCCCCTTCTTTTACCTCATAATAATCAATACCGCTTTGTTTGTCTTGAGCCTGAAAAACAATAAAGTATTTTCCTTCAAGAATTGACTTATCTCGGTTAAGTTTAATTTCAAATTGTTCGGGCGGAAGAGTATCTCTTATTAAAATTGTTTCCCATTCATTTAATGGCTCTTCTCGTTTTTCCGGTAAAATAGTTAGGACAGCATTTTTAAAATTTAATTTAGCCGGCGTTCCCAAGCCGTCATTTAATAAACCTTGCGAGCTTTCCAGAAATTCCACTTTCGCGTAGTTTTGTGTTCTGTTTGGCGCGGTTTCGCGTACTTGAAAAGCAATTCTACCAAGCAAATTTGGCTTTCCCAGCTCTCCGGGCAAAACCCCACAATAGCCGCCCGGAATTCCACCGGTAAAAGAAATTTTTCCTTCTTCTTGGTTAATTTTCGGACTTTCCAACCAAATGCTCAAAATTGAATTGCCAGTGCTAAAATCAACCACCTCTAAAATATCTTTAGAAAAACTCAAATCAACTTTAACTGTGTTAATACACTCGCCTTCGGTATCTATTCTCGTTTCAACTATAAAGATGTCACCCTGATAATATTGACCCTGGGAGGGCGCTAAATATAAAACTACTGCTTTTGTACCCAAGGGAATCAATGTGAAGAACAACAGAAGTATTGAAATTTGTAGAAACTTATTGAAACTCATTGAAATTTATTGTTTTTAGACTTATAAGTAGAAGAGATGAAATTATTCAGTTTGATAGGCAATTTCTCGGCAATTTTTTTTGAATTCCTTATATCTCAACTCGTCTACCTTTCCTCTTTCCTTAAGTAATTCTATCCAATAATCGTTGCATTCACTTAAAGAAGCTCTACTATTATAGAATAGAAAAATTTTATTTTCTCTTCTCTAAAAAATGAAATCTACCATACCCCTCTGCGATATTAGCTCCAACTGAATCTGTTGCCTCAATAAATTGATCCCCGCTAATCTTTTTTGTTTGCCAATCCAAAGAATTATAAATCTCCCATCCAATTTTAGACAATTCTCTTGCTAATTGGTAAACCTCCAAATCCTTTAACAAAATATATTTATTTTTATTCCCACTAATTTCCATAAGTTTCTATTAATTTCAGCCCGAAGGGCTATATTTCTATGAAGTTTCCAAGATATTAGCCCGTCCAATAATACATCAATATGGAAAAATCTGGCAAATTGACAATGCCATCGCGATTCATATCCACGCAAGGATTATATTTTCCCCACCAGTAAAGCATAATGGAAAAATCAATTAAATTCACTCGGCCATCTTTATTAAAATCAGCGCCCGGACAAACCTGGCCCTCTTCATATCGGCCAACATAAAAAGTCAATACATTAGAATAAGATGACTTTAATCCTTCTAAGGTTTCTGCCTTGGCGCGCGTTGTATGAGTGCCCTCTTCTAAAACAGCTGTGTTAAAAAGATATTGCCAGAAGCCCAATTTATCCGCCTGAGTATTTTTCATAATTTCGGTTGATTGAATTGAAATGCTTAATTGGCTTTCTGGCGCTGTTTGGCCTAAAATATTTAAAGATTCGCCTTTGGTTACTTTGGTTTTATCTAACTCAATTGTGGGCGGAATAAAAATATCAGATACAGTGGTGGTTAAATTGTTTTGTACGCTAACAGTAAAAGAAAAAGTAATTGACCGCCGTCCTTTTGTATCTTCAGCCCATAAACTAAAAGTGTAAATACCGCCATAAAGATCAGTAATTTCAGTTTTAAAATTAGCCAGAGCGTCAGCTGTAATCATTTTCACCACCCGGCCGTCCATTAAAATCGTAATTTTTGCCAAAGGATAAGCTTTACCTTCTAAAATTACCCGTGTTTCAGTGCTGGGCGGCACACCCCCGCCTCCGCCGCCGCCTCCGCCGCCGCCTCCGCCGCTAGTGCAATTAGCAGTATTAAAAGTACAAGCCGGAGTACAACTTAAAGAGCCACCTGTATAGCCCAAAGTTTGACAGGTGGCTCCACCCAAATCCGTACCATCGCACTGCTCGCCAGTTTCTTTGATATTATTTCCGCAAACCGTGATTCTAATTGTGGCTTGAACAGTGGCGGTTTCAGCCGCAAAAACAAAAGAAAATTCGCTCCAGAAACCGATTAATAATAAAGAAATTATAATAATTAGAAAAACTTTTTTCATTCATCTCTTAATAAATAATAAAAGCAAACCTCAAAATGCAAATCTCAAAATGAAAATTAAAAATGGAAAATTAATTTTTAACTTTGCATTGTCATTTTGAAATTTGAGATTTGAATTTTAAATTCCAATCAATTACTTCCTCGCGATCTGAATCTTAAATCTTTTACCAATCAATCTAATCGCAATCGCCAAAACAATTAAAACCAAAATTATCGTGTCCCACGGATGATATTTTCTATATAAACTGATAAATCGGTAATAAATCCCTTGAAAGATATTGGCAGGCGCAACCGTGAAATAAAGCTTGGCAGCCGCCGCCACTCCTACTCTTGTCTGACCGCTTTCGGCTTTTTTAACCGGATGGCCTTCCAGATAAGCAAAATAATTTCCCGGAACGGTTTTTGTCGGCAGGGTCAATGTAATTTTGACCTGCTGAACCTGACCCGGCTCCAAATGAAATGAGGTCGGTTCAAAACTAAACCACTCTTTGGCTGGTTTTAATCCCATCTCAGGATTTGTTTCCTGCCCTTCATGATATTCAAGGGAAACTCCATATTCTCCCGGCTCATCTCCAGTATTTAAAACCGGCAAAGATGGCAAATCATAAATCATTCCCGCTTTTAAGGGTTTATCAACCTGAATTTTGCCAACCCCAACTCCCACTCCAATTCTGCCGAAAACTACCATCGGCAAAACCAAAACCAAACCAGCCAGCAATATTAAACTAACTCGCGTCAGTTTTCCCATAAATTTCTATTTTTATTATTTCTCTATATTTCTATGTATTTCTACGTATTTCTACCAGTTTCTATTCAATTAGCTAGCCACTGCCTGAACAGTCACATCAACTGATTGCTGAGTATAGTTAGAAGTAGCTGTTGGCGTGCCCAATCTCAATTGAAAATCAACTGTGCCGCTTGTCGCAATGCCGGTATCCAATGTCGCATAACTGGTGGTTAAAGCAGTATAATTGGTTGGCGGTGTTGAACAATCATTGTCCGTATCATTGCAGAATTGATGAGTGTATTGTTCAGAACCAGGCGAAGATGCCAATGTCCAGTTAGCGCTGTTTTGTCCCTTGATATTAAAGTTTTCAGTGACATTACCGTTGTTAGTGGCAGTTTGCATATCATTCAACTCACCAGGAAGCGTACTTTTCCAGGTATTGACTGCCATTGTCCCATAAGCCACCGAACCATCAGAAACTGAAACCGAGATATTCTGAACCGTCACTGTGGCTGTCACTGTTGCTGTGTCAGCTGCCCTAACTATTGTAAAAACCATCATTCCTGCCAAAGCCAAAATTCCAATTGTGGCAATTAATTTCTTCATATAGTTCACCTTAATTTTATTTTAACCTTTTATTAAACTCGACCTTTCAAATAAAAAAGCACGCTAAAAATGCGTGCAAAAATTTGCCTCTTTTAAGAGTTGTCTCAGAGAGAGAGAGAGAGTATCTATTTGTCTTAAAACCCATCATAGTTTTATTATATTATAGCAAAGATTGTAAGGCAAGCAACTGTGGATAAAATTCAAATCTCAAAATTCAAATCTCAAAATGAAAATTTAAAATGTAAAATTATTTTTTACCTTTCATAGTTAATACACCAGCACCGATAATTTTGGCAATTTCGTCCACTTCTCGAAGTAGTTTATCGGCTTGCACTTTCAAATCGGTTAAACTTTCCCTAACAAGAATTAACCAATATTTTGTTTCATTAGCACTTTTAAGAGCGATTTGGAAAAATTTCAAATAATCAAGTTTTGAACTCGATGCTTTGGCTTCAATAATATTGGCTCCAATTGAAGTAGCTGAGCGTATTAATTGATCGGCTATTGACCATAAGTTTCTATCCTTGCGAACTTCCTGGCAGAATTTAATTATTTCTAAAGAAAATTTAATAAGCCGTCTATTAAATTCCATTTTGAATTTTGAATTGTCATTTTGCATTTTGAGATTTGAGGTTTGAATTTTAAATTTACGGTTGCACTGCTTGTATTGTAACATCAACTGATTGCTGGCCAAAGCAACTTGAAGGATTGGGTGTGGTCAGCCGTAATTGAATCTGGACCGTGCCATTCACCGGAATGCCGGTATCAAGCGATTGATAGCTGGTGGTCAAGGCAGTATAGTTTGTCGGCGGTGAAGAACAGTCATAATCAGTATCATTGCAAAACTGATGGACATATTGGTCAGAGCCGTTAGTTGAGGCCAAGGTCCAGGTGCAGCCTCCGCCACTGGCATTCTGTCCTTTAATATTGAAATTTTCCGTCACATTGCCGTCATTGGTTGCTGTTTGCATATCATTCAACTCTCCAGGCAAAGTGCTTTTTGAAGTATTAGCCGGCATAATCCCATAAGAAACCGTGCCATCAGAAACCGAGACAGAAACAATCGCCGCTGAAGCAGTGGTAATTTCTGGAATCACGCTGTAGGTATTCAAAAGCGTGCCATCGGCTTTGACAACGCGCAAGCAATAGGTGGTACTTGCCGGAGCGTTGTTATCTTTGAGCGAGAAATCCCATTTGCCGTCCTGTCCCGAAGGAATGGCCGCGACAGAGTTTGTAAAATTATTTAATTCCTCGTAGGTTTGGTTCACAATCGTATCCGCGCCGTGGGTGGGGTCATTGGTGTTGGCGGTCAAGGTCGCGCCATCAGCCGGAGTTGGATTATCATTATAAGCAATTACTGTTGAAGTTGCAACGTCATTATAAGTTTCACCGGAAAAAGCAGTATCGCATAAATTATCTGTTCCGCGTTGGGCAAATTGAAGTTTGAAACTTTGACCATTTAAAGCTAATTGATTGGCGCCGATATGCAAAAGCATTCTTAATCTGAAAGCCGCGCCGGAAGAACCAAGAGTCGCCGCCGTATCCTGCGCCGCCAAAGGAGTTCCGACATCCGTAGAATCAAGATTATTAAACAAGCGGTAAGCGGATTGGGTAAAAGTAGGTGTGGGAATAAACCGCCAGTACGCGAAAGAAAACGGCTGGGCGATCGCCGCCGGCAGATTCGCTTGAAGCGCGGCGCCGCCGTCGGCATTTGTCCAAGTAAATGTTGGAGTAGCATTCATAATCAAACGCTTGGCAAAAAGGTCGTTGTTCACATCCGAAAGAGTAAAAATGAGCCGGTCTTTGTTGAAAGGATCTGTCTGGATGTCATACCATTTTTGAGGATTGCCAAAAGCCGGCGTGGGAGTAAAGTCGGTTTGAATGGTAAAGGTGCCGCCATTGCCTACAATCCAGCCGACATTTGTTGCCGCAGAGTCATTGTAAGTGCAGACGCTTCTTTTGGTCGCGCCGGAAGTCAGCCAGCCGCAGGCAACAAGTTTTGTGCCGGCAAGAGGTGTCGCGGCGGTAGGATCTAGGTTTGCAGTATTGGTCCAGGCAGAGCCTGACCAGTAACCAATCTGAAGGTCAGAGCCGGCATTCCCAATTGAGGCAAAAACCATTTCATCGGTATTGGGATTGGCGGCTAAATCCATATTGGTTGCGTCATCAGCCCAAGTTGGCGGGGTTTGGACAGCGCTCCAGGTGCAAGTTGAGGTGCCGCCGGTGCAGGTGGCGTATCTTACGCCGTTTGTGCCGTTTGCGCCAACGGAATTTGCCCAAATAACCATTACATCGCCAGATACAGATTCATATTCAACTTCAAAGTCATCGGGTTGCGTCGTAGCTAGCTCAAGCGAGGTTTCCAGAGCAGCGGATGGCTCATTGCCCCAGGCAGTGCCTGACCAGACCATTGCTGAAAGGTCGGCGTTGGCATCAGCCCAAATAGCGGTAATAAGATTAGAAGTAGAGCGTCGGTCCCAAGCCATTTCTACCCATTGCACCACGCCCGAAGTCCGAATCGGGTCAAGATTGGTTGCCGCTGACCAGTTAGCAGTGCCGCAGCCAGTTGATCCGGCTTTGGTGCGATACGCAAGCTCGTTGGTGGTTGCAGCATTAGTTGAATAAAGCACCATCACATCTCCGCTATTGGTTTCGTAAGCAATATCAAAACGCCTGGTGGTGCCGGTGCCGCCCACAGTCACGCTCCACTCATTCGTCCACGAGGTGCCGTCATAGCACATCACTTGCAAAACACCGCTGGAATTGACATATCCAGCAATGGCTTCCTGTTTGGTGGGCGAGGTGCGCACCACAAAATTGAGGCCTGTTGCGCCGCTAACTGTTCCGGTTTCCGCACCGAAAGAGTTAGTCCCGCCGTTATACGTCCTCCACTGCGGAGTGGTGTTGCCGGAGATGCCATAAAGGATGAGTCCGTCACCGTTTGCAACATCGAGCGCCTGCGCTTTTTGAATCTCCGGCGGAATCGCCGGATTTTGCCAAATCCTCGGAAAACCGCTGAATATCCAAGCCATTATTAAAATAAAAATAAGAAAAAACTTTGAAAAAGACATTAAGGGGAATTTTGAATTTTTAATTCTGAATTTTGAATCAAATGCGAATTTCATAATTTTGAAACATTATTTACATGACGATAGAATTTTGCCAAAAATAAGCGTTAATTCCTGCGCTTCCTGCCAAAGTTTTCGCAATTCATTCTTTTTCTCAGGTAGACAACGCGACATCATACGCAGCCAGTGTTTTGTTTCCTGAGCCTCTTTTTTATAAATAAAAATTTTATTCTTAAAATCCTTCTTGGAACTTGCGGCGTTCGCTTCCATATAATTGCGCCGATACTTGTGCCAGAACGAACAAGCTGACTGATAGTCGGTTTGGTAATCGCATCCTGCTTTATGGCTTTGCAAAAATCAATAATATCTTCTCCAAATTTCGCCGTCCGTTCTTCAAAATCGTATTTAATTTTTCTTGTTTCAGTCATTTAAAAATAAATTATTCATTCGAAATTCAAAATTCAAAATTTAAAATTGAACTTAGGCCAGCCGGAAAAAATCCAGCCTGTCGCCATCAAAAAAATAAAACAAAACACCAAAAGGGGGCGAATAAAGCTTTTTTTTAATTATTTTCACCATTTTATTCTATTTTATATATATTTTATTATATTTTACCAAATCTTCCCCCTGTCAACAATTACTGTCAACAATTCCCACCCCTATTTAACCCCCCCATACCGAGCTATCCCAAGGTTCGACCTCGGGGCGGCAACCTTGGGACAGTAACCTTGATATGGTATGGTTCTATTATCTATTCTAATTCTAAGTAAAATGAATTGTTAATAAATTCAGCTTTGTATTTTATCCAATTTTCTATACTCTTTTTAAACAGCTTAATACCACCTATTGATTTTATCAAAAAGTCTCTTTCCGACACTGAAGGAAAATTCTTTTTTCCAATATAATCTAGATAACTTGACCACCTGTATGTCTCCAGAAACTTCATTGTTTTTTTGGGATTTTTAATTCCTTTTTCTTTCCATTTTGGCTCTATTAAAGAAATAGGGTTAGTATGGATATATACAGAAACATTTTTCAATTGATTATTATCTTTAATATGAACGGTCCGAAAGCCCTGAAAGAGATGGCCCTTTCTATTATATTTTTTATTAAAATAAACTGCATAACCAGTTCCAACTTTTCTCATAAATTCAGTAATGCCCCCATCTTTAATCTGTTTAACTAATAAGTGAATATGATTGGGCATTAAACAAAAACTTAATATCTGAACAAACTTTTCCCTTTTATCAACTTCCTGCGGCAGTTTTCCCGAGGTCGAACCTCGGGATTTCTTTTTTAAATTGGCACGGGCTTTTCGACGGTCTTTGATAGAAACTGATTTTGCATTATTAAATTCGTAAAGTGAAAAAATACCCCGATAATAATCGTCGATATTCTTAAAAATCAAAGAATCTCCCACACCCCGAATCACAAGATGATAAAATTCATTATTAATTAATTCTATCTGTTTTCTTGCCATAATTGTACCAAGTCGTCCCGAGGTCGAACCTCGGGATAATTCTATTTTAACAAAATAAAACAAAATAATAAACCCAGCCAAAATGGCTGGGGTTGTTGAAAATTATTAATTACTTTAAGTTGTCCCGACCAGTCGCGACTTGAAGGCTCCACGACCAACACCTTGAAATCAAAAAGAGAATTCTCGCTTTTCGATTTCAGTCGACACTATTTTCTAATTTTTAAAATTAGAAATGTAGTGATCCATGGACAGCTTCCGCTACCCATGCCTTGTTACGACTTTACCCTTATCACTGACCCTACCGTGGGCCTCTTTGCAGAGGACTTCAGGTATTGCCAGCTCTCTTGGTATGACGGGCGGTGAGTACAAGATTCAGGGACGTATTCATCGCGCCATGGCTGATACGCGATTACTAGCGATTCCGGCTTCATGAGGTCGGGTTGCAGACCTCAATCCGAACTGAGGGGCCGTTTGATGGGATTAGCTCCGCGTTACCGCTTCGCGACCCATTGTCGGCTCCATTGTACCACGTGTGCAGCCCAGGGCGTCAAAGGGCCACGCTGACTTGGCGTCATCCCCACCTTCCTCCCAGTTATCCCGGGCAGTTTTCTGCGACACTTGTAACGCAGAATAGGGGTTGCGCATGTTGCCCCATTTAAGGGAGCACTTCAAAGCACATGCTGACGACAGCCGTGCAGCACCTGTCCACTTGCCTTGTGAGGAGCTCCGGCTTTCACCAGAGTTTCAAGTGGATTTCTAGCCCTGGTAAGGTTCCTCGCTTGTCGTCGAATTGAGCCACATGGTCCACCGCTTGTGTGAATCCCCGTCTATTCCTTTGAGTTTTAGCCTTGCGGCCGTACTTCCCAGGCGGGACACTTAATGCGTTAGCTTCGCCACTTGAAGGGTCGACACTTCAAATGGCTAGTGTCCATCGTTTACAGCGTGGACTACAAGGGTATCTAATCCTTTTTGCTCCCCACGCTTTCGTCTCTCAACGTCAGGGTCGCCCCAGTTGGCTGCCTTCGCTTTGAGTGTTCCGGTCGATATCAACGGATTTCACCCCTACACCGACCGTTCCGCCAACCTCTAACACCCTCTAGCCTGTCAGTCTTTTCTGCAGCTCTCAGGTTAAGCCCAAGAGATTTAACAGAAAACTTGACAGGCCGTCTACAGACGCTTTACGCCCAGTAAATCCGGATAACGCTTGGGGCACTCGTATTACCGCTACTGCTGGCACGAGTTTAGTCACCCCTTATTCATCAGGTACGCTCACCCGAAGGTTGCTCCCTGATAAAAGCTCTTTACATCCCGAAGGACTTCTTCAAGCACGCGGCGTCGCTGGTTCAGGCTTTCGCCCATTGACCAATATTCTCGGCTGCTGCCTCCCGTAGGAGTATGGGCCGTGTCTCAGTCCCATTGTTGGGGGTCACGCTCTCACGCCCCCTACCCGTCATTGCCTTGGTAGGCCATTACCCTACCAACTAGCTGATAGGCCGCGGGCCAAGCCCGAAGCGCCTTGCGGCTTTACCCTTCAAAGTTGCCTTCTCAGGGACTATGGGGAATTACCTGATCTTTCGATCAGCTATGCCCCACTTCAGGGTTTGTTACCCACGTGTTACTAACCCGTTCGCCGCTATCGTGCCTCGCTACCGCTCGCCACTCAAATTAAAAATTCAAAGTGAAAAATGTAAAATTACAATTTAAAATTAAAAATTATAATTTATAAAATTTCTTTTAAGGGAAATTTTATACCTTAACTTTTCATTTTTCATTTTACACTTTTCACTTAGGGAGTGCCGAACGAAAGTGAGGCACGACCGCACAACTTGCATGCCTTATCCACGCCGCCAGCGTTCATCCTGAGCCAGGATCAAACTCTCTAAAAGAATCCTTCGATCACCTGACGGTGTCTCAGGATAAATAGTCGGGACAACTTAAAGTAATTAATCCATTTTTAAATTTTTAAAGTACTCTATTTTCAAATTAATAAACTAACGAAAAATCAGGAAGAATCTCCTGATTTCTTAATCGCTTCTTTCATTAAAATTAATTCTTTATTGACAACCGCAACAGCAGGCTGATTTTTTCTTTTTCTTCTTTTTTTGAGCCATATTTGATTTTTAAAATTTTTCCTTTCTTATTATTTTAATCAACTAAAAACTTTTGTCAAGACCATCCTAAAGCCAGGAGAGGGATTCGAACCCACGACCTACTGTTTACAAAACAGTTGCTCTACCACTGAGCTATCCTGGCCGAAATTTAAAATTTTATTTTTTCTTAAACTTTTTAATCTCCTGCCAATAATCATCTTGTTTTTTATTGTTGTTTTCTAAGACCTGATCATTGGTTGGTGTAGATAGATTTTCTTCGGTTTTCTTTTTCTTTATTCTCTCCCTTAAACGCTGCAGGCAATTTGCTATTTTATGATCTATTTTTAAGGTTAAAATTCTAATTTTAGACAGAATCTTTTGCAAAATTTTTTCCAAAGAAAAATTTTTCCAAAATGGCCAGGTTTTAATTTTTAACCAACGCTCGCGCCAATTTAAAAAACTAGTGGTCGCAACTGGCAATTGAACAAGGATGGGTAATTGACGATAAACAATAAATACTAGACCAAGAAAACTGCTAATAAAAATAATTAAAGCGACAAGTTGAAGCATAGTTATATTTCGTATCTGGTAAATCTTTTAACTGTAATATTTTCTCCCAACTTGGCAATATATTCTTTAATTAAATCATTAATGGTTTTACTCTGGTCTTTAATCCAAGGTTGTTCTAATAAAGCCATTTCTTCGCCCATTGCCGCAATTTGTAAACACAATTCATGGGCTAAGTTTTGAAAATCTTTTGAACGACTGACAAAATCTGTTTCGCAATTTAATTCCAAAAGAACGCCAATTTTATTATTAGGATGAATATAACTGGCAATAACTCCTTGGCTGGTTTGACGATTAATTTTTTTTGCCGCCACTTCTTTCCCTTTTTTTCTTAAAATCTCTTTTGCCATTTCTAAATCCCCTCTTGATTCAATTAAGGCCTTACGACAATCGGAAATAGAAATCCCTGTCTCTTCCCGAAGTTGCTTGATTTGATTGATAGATATCATAAAAATTTTAAATTCTAAATTTTTAATTTTTAAATAATGTCTAATTTTTGATGTTTAAAAAATTTGAGTATTAAAATTTATTTTAAAATTTGAAATTAAAAATTATTTCACAGACTTGGGTTTTGCTTTTATTATCACCTCTTTAACCTTATCAAGAATATATTTCACCGATGATATAGCATCATCATTTGTTGGGATGGGAAAATCAACTAACTCTGGGTTGGCATTGGTATCAACTATAGCAATAACTTTAATTCCTTTTTTTCTAGCTTCGGTTACGGCCGCCGCGTCTTTTTTTATATCAACCACAAAAACCGCATCGGGCAGGGTTGTTAAATTTTTAATTCCAGCGAATTTAATTTCCAGATTTTTTAATTCTTTGTCAAAAAGCGCTTTTTCTTTTTTGGTATACTTATCTAATTCACCTTTATTTCTTTTTTCCTCAAGGTTGTTAAAATAATCAATTCGCTTTTTAATTACTGGAAAATTTGTCAAAGTGCCCCCCACCCAACGCTCGGTCACATAAGGCAAACCGCACTCACTGGCTAATGATTTAATTAATTCGCGCGCCGGAATTTTAGTGCCCACCAAAAGCAAAATTTTGTTTTCACTAACCAACTGTTTGATAAAAATCAGGGCCTCTTTTAATTTTTCAATTGTTTTTGTTAAATCAATCAGATGAATATTGTTTTTTATTCCACTTATATATGGTTTCATTTTGGGATGGAAATAAGAAGTCTGATGGCCCAAACAAAGACCGGCTTGGGTCATTTCATTAATATCCAAACCAAAATCCTCTTCAGTATTTTGTTTTCTTGATTTTGTTTTAGTTTCTGTCTCTAACATATAATTAATTATATATCTATCATAAACAAAAATAAAAGACAATACCCTTGCTTTATATGGAATGATGCTATATAATAAAAGATATGGCAAAAAAAGATATTCATCCTAAATATTATCCAAAAGCCAAAGCGCGTTGCGCTTGCGGTCAAACTTTTGAAGTTGGTTCAACCAAAGAATTTATTGAAGTAGAAATCTGCTCGAGTTGTCATCCTTTTTACACAGGCAAACAAAAAATTATTGATACTATGGGACGCGTTGAAAAATTTAGAAAAAAACTTACGAAAAAAGAAGAATTACAAAAAATGAAGTTAAAAAAATCTTAAAATTTTCTCTTTTCTTGTAATAATTTAGCCAATATTTCTTCTGAATGGTCTTATGATTAATGTTGAAGATTTTAAAAAAGAATATAATGAACTATTGTCTCAACTCAGCGACCCTGAGTTGATTTCTGATTGGGAGAAATTTGAAAAATTAAATAAAAGAAAGGGTATTTTAGAAAAGATTATGGAAAAAAACACGGAAATTGAAGAAATAAAGAAGAAAATTGAAGCTAATAAACAAATTTTAAAATCGCCCGACGATTTAGAACTAATTTCTCTGGCTGAAACAGAGATAGCTCAATTAAATGAAAAATTAAAAATATTAGAAAAACAACTCCAAGATTTAATTTCAGAAAAAAACAAAAAAACTGATCAAGAAGCGCCTATAAAGGCCGTAATTGTGGAAATTCGGCCCGGCGCGGGCGGCGAAGAGGCCGCGCTTTTTGCCAGCGATTTATTTAGAGCATATTCAAAATACGCCCAAAAGAAAGGTTGGCAACAAAAAATTTTAAATTTCCAACCCACTGATTTGGGCGGCATTAAAGAAATCAGTTTTGAACTAAAAAACAGCGATGTCTGGCCCTACTTTAAATATGAAGCTGGCGTGCATCGTGTCCAACGAATCCCCAAAACAGAAAAGGCTGGTCGTATTCACACCTCAACTGTTTCGGTAGTTGTTTTACCCAAGCCACAAAAGGGCAAAATCGTTATTAATCAAAACGATTTAAAAATTGACACTTATAAGTCCTCTGGTCCGGGCGGCCAATATGTTAATAAAAGAATGTCGGCGGTTAGAATTACACATTTGCCAACCGGCTTGGTGGTTACTTCGCAAACCGAAAGAAATTTACAGCAAAACAAAGAAAACGCTCTAAGTATATTGGAAGCCAAACTTTTAGAAAAACAAAAATTAGAAGAAAGCGCTAAAATCAGCGCCACTAAACGTTCGCAAATTGGCCGCGGTCAAAGAGCAGAAAAAATCAGAACTTATAACTTTCCGCAAAATCGGATTACTGACCATCGCATAAAAAAAACCTTCCATAATATTGAGGAAATTATGGAAGGCAATTTAGATTCGCTTATTACCCAATTACAAAAATCACTCGTCTAATTTTAGATACCCTGATTAATCCAAAATTGCCATTGATCGGCTTTTTTTATTACTTCACTTCTATACCACTCGCCGCCCGCCCGTTTACAACTGCTTGTCATGGTTGTCGTGCCGCATAAATAAGCAGTAACCGCGCCAATTTCATCTTGTCTTTTTTGACTGGTGGCTCCTCGGTCAGCCAAATATAAAGCGGCTGCCAAAAAAGCATCGCGCGCCAACCACGGATTCGCTGGTTTAACGCCAGTAATACTCTCCACTCTTTCTTTATAACCTCCATAAAGCCAAGTATTGGGCATAAATTGAGCCGGACCCATAGCGCCGCCCATTTGAACCGAACCGCCCCCAACATAACAAGAAACTGGCGTGGTGTTGGGATTTAATCCCAACTCTTGAGTAATGGTTAAAAAAGCACTCCATTGTTTACTGCTCATTACTTCTTTATAACTTAATTCTGGATGACGACAAATCGCTATACTACCACAATTACATTGTCCCACATTGGCGCCCAAAGCTGATTCAACTTCAATCAACCCCAAAATTAAAGCTGGTCGAACTCCCCCAGCGCTTTTGCCAGCCCAATTCGCTAATTCATACAATTCTTTTCTTGTCTTCGGCACTTCCAATCCCGGCAAGGTTAATTCTAAAATTCTAGACATAATTTCTTGCGCCCGCTTCTCCAATTCTTTTTTCTCGGCAACATATTGCTGATATTGCGCCTCAGTCATCTTTAATAATTCTTCTTGTTCTTTTCTAACTGCCTCATTTTCTTTTTTTTGCAGAGTCTGAATTTTAACTATATTTTCTAAATCACTTTTTTCGCTGTCTAATAAATCTTTCTGTTCTTCCAATGTCTTTTTGAGATTTTTAATCTCATTCAAAAATTCTTGGCTTTTTAGGTTTAATGTTTCCAAAGCCATTAAATTATCAAAAAAATCAGACAATGTCTCGCTGGAAAGCAATACCTCAATTAATGATTTTTGATCTTCTTCATAAATTGTTTGCAAAATAGTGCTTAGTTTCTTTTTTAAATCTTCAATCTTTAATGAAGTTTTATTAATTGATTCCTCTGTATCTTTAATCTGTAAACCAAGATCTTTAATAATTAAATTACTTTTTTTAATTTGCAAATCTAACTCATTGATTTTGTTTCTTAAACTGGAAATTTTGGCCTTTAAACTTTGCTTTTGCGCTTCGGTTTTGGTAATATCTTGTTCATATTGTTTAATTTTTTCTTCTAATTCTTTTAATTCCTGCTCTAACTGCGCCCGTTCTTCTTCTGGTGAAAGTTGAGCCAAAATTAAAAAATTGGGCAAAAGCAAGCCCAATATTAAACTAAAGAATAAAATTATTTTGACCAAGCGATTCATGCTATTAAAATTATTCTTTTTTCTCTTCTTTCATCTCTTCTTCAGTTATTTTTTCTTCCTTTTTCTCCTCGCCCACCTTTTCTACTTCTTCAATTTTCTCTTCAACCGGTTTAGCTAATTCTTCCTCGACTTTTTGCGGTTGAGAAACAAAAACCACTATTTCATTGGGCTCTTTCAAAATTTTCACTCCGGCTGGTATATTTAAATCTTTAATAAAAATATGGTCGGTAAATGTTTTTAAACTATTGATCTCCACTTTAATTTCATGAGGCAGATTTTGTGGCAAGGCACGGATGTTCAATTGATGGATATTCTTTACCAGGGTACCGCCTAATTCTTTCACTGCTGGCGCTTCACCTTCAAAGATAAGCGGCACAGCGACTGTAATTTCTTCGTCTAATCTCGGCTGATAAAAATCAATATGAATTGGCTTCTGGGAAAGACTATCAATTTCTACAGCGTGAATTAAAACTAAATATTCTTTTTCTTTGGCGTTGTCCTCTTTGATTTTTAAGTTAATTAACGAACTCTCGCCAACTTGCTGATAAATTTTTTCAAATTCTTTTAAGTCAACCGTTAAAAAAATATTATTTTTAATCTTTGGTCCATACAAAACCGCGGGAATTAATCCTTTTTCCCTTAATGATTTCACTTTTTTGCCAGTAACTTTTCTAATTTGAGCTGCCAAATTTAATCTCAACATAGCGCTATTATAATCTATTTAAAAAAGATTTCAAGAGAAAATAATTTTTTTTATCTGTTGAGTAATTTTTAGAGGGTCTTTACTTTGCCAAACATTACGGCCCACTGCCACGCCTATAGCGCCGGCGGCCATTACACTTTCAACAATCTTTAAAAATTTCTCTGGTTTGGTTTTAGGCCCGCCGGACAAAACCACTTTTGTTTTGCCAGCCGCTTCAACTGCTTTTTGAAAAGATTTTTGTGAACCGCAGTATTTTATCTTCACAATATCAGCGCCCAATTCCAAACCGATGCGCGCCGCATAAGCCGTAATTTCTGGGCTAGCATCATTTTTTATCGCTTTGCCTCGCGGATACATCCAGCCAATAACTGGCAATCCGGATCGGTGCGCCTCTTCCTCTATTTGGCCAAATTCTTTAAACATCTCTGACTCGTACTCGCTGCCCAGATAAACTGTATAACCAACTGCTTGGGCGCCTAATTGAATTGCTTCTTTAACTGAACAAATTTGCCGCGAGATTGGCTCGCCGCTAACTAATTTTGTTTTGCCGTTTAATTTTAAAATTAAGGCGATTTTATTCCGATAAGCTGCGTAATATTTTTCTGCCACTCCTTTCTGTAAAACCACAGCATTATAACCGCCTCTCACAGCCAAATCTAAAATATATTCTGGATTTATGCTTTTGCCAGTTAAATCAACTGGTCCATGTTCAATACCATGATCATAAGCCAAATACATTGCTTTGCCCTGGGTGGTAATTTTTGATAAATCAATCATAATTTTTTAATTTTTACTTTAACCTTGGGCCATTTTTGATTCTTTTTTAATAAGCCATTTTTAGCGCCAATTTCTTGTAAACAGGCTGATGAATTGGCTATACCCAGCTGAATCGCGTAAGGAATGTGGCCTTGGGATTGAATAAACCCGCTTAAAAATCCTGAATTAAAAGCATCGCCTGCTCCAGTCCGATCAACTACTTTGCTTTTTGGTGGCACGGCCTGATAAAGATATTGACCATCTGACACCACCACGCCAGCCGGACCTTTAGTCATTATGGCGATCCCGGGACAGATTTCATCAATTTTTTTAAAAATTTTTTCCTCTTGAAAATAGGAGATATTGGTTAATAAAGAGGCCTCTTCTTGATTTAAAGCCAAAATATCAATTTTTTTTAATATTCTTTCCAGGACTCTTTTGGGCAAGGCAAGTTGACTATTCCCTGGATTAACCATTATCTTAATTTTATTTTTTTGGGCAAAATCAACTAAAAATTCAAATAAACGGCAAAGTTTTCCAGAAAGCGGCGCCAAATAAAACCATTTTGCTTTCAGTTTAGACCAAGGAATAGCTTTTTTGGCTAATTCCTCAGAAGCGCCTCGATAAACTAAAATTGTTCTTTCTTGACCATCGCTGGTTAAAACAACCGAAAGATTGGTTGGTTTTTTTCTCGTTTTCAAAACAAATTGTGATTCAATTTTATGCCTTTTTAAATCTCTAATCACTTCTTCACCCGCTGGGTCGTTGCCCACTATACCGCAATAAGCAGTTCTAAACCTCTGGTTGGCAAAGGTAGCGGCTGTGTTTGTTCCGCCACCGCCTGTTGAAAAATAAATGTTTTTAATTTCAATTTTTGAACCCAAGGAAAGATAAAGGCCCTTGCCTGTAATAAATTTTTTTTCGCCAACTATCTTAAAAGTTTTTGATTGCAGAAAAATATCTCGGGTGGCTGAACCAAAAGTAATAATATCAAGCATTTAATTTAAAAATTTTATTTGTTTTTTCGTGACATCAATAAAATGGTTTTCATCACAGTGTCAGGATTTAAAGAAATCGATTCAATGCCGGCCCTGGCTAAAAAATCAGCAAATTCTGGAAAATCAGAAGGCGCTTGACCGCAAATACCGCAGTATTTTTTTCTTTTTCGGCAAAAGACAATTACTTGCTTAATCATTTCTTTAACCGCTTGATTTCTTTCATCTCCCAAATAAGCAATTTTGGCATTGTCCCGATCCATTCCCAAAACCAATTGAGTCAAATCATTAGAGCCAATGCTCATACCATCAAAGATATTCAAAAACTGATTGGCCAAAATCACATTCACTGGAATTTCGCACATTACATAAATCTTTAAATCTCGCAAACCAAATTTTTTAATTAAGGCGACAACTTGTTGACCTTCGGCAACCGTTCGACAAAAAGGCACCATCACCGCGATATTTTTAAGACCAAAAACATCGCGACAGCGTTTAATGGCTTGGCACTCTAAAGCAAAAGCTGGTTGATACTTCGGATCGTGATAGCGCGAAGCGCCACGCCAACCCAACATAGGATTAGCTTCTTCCGGCTCAAATAACTCTCCGGCAATTAAAGCCCGGTATTCGTTTGTTTTAAAATCAGAAAATCTAACAATGACTGGTTTCGGATAAAAGGCGGCGGCAATCTGCGCTATGCCCTCGGCCAATTCTTTAACAAAATGCTCTTTTTTATCTTTGTGCTCAACTGTAATTTCATCAATTTGTTTGATAATTTCTCTTAATTTTCTGTCTTTTTTGCTTTGAATTTTAAGTTTCTGGTAATGGCACAAAGCCAAGGGATGAACTCGAATTTTTTCTGCTAAAATAAATTCAATCCGAGCCAAACCAACTCCGTCAACTGGCAAAAATGAGGTTTGAAAAGCAATATCGGGCGCGCCAATATTGACCATTATTTTTGTTTTCAATTTGGGAATTTTCTTTAAATCATAAGTCTTTACCATAAATGGCAATTTGCCCTCAAAAATTCTTCCTTCCGAACCAGAGGTGCAATCAACCGTAACCTCCAGCCCATTTTGCAAAATCTTTGTCCCTTTTTCCGTGCCAACAATGGCTGGAATGCCTAACTCACGACCAATAATAGCCGCATGACAAGTTTTTCCTCCTTCATCAGTAATAATAGCCGAAGCAATTCTCATAATCGGCACCCAATCAGGATCAGTCATTTTGGTTACCAAAACTTCTCCCTCGCGGAATTCGCTGATTTTAGAAATATCTTCAATAATATGCACCTGGCCTTGGCCAATTTTATTGCCAATGGCAATACCGGTTAAAATTGGCGTTTTTTTGGTTTTAATTTGATATTCTTTGTAAACTTTTACTTTTTTAGCCGCATGAACTGTTTCGGGCCGCGATTGAACAATAAATAACTGACCAGTTTGCCCATCTTTAGCCCATTCAATATCTTGCGGATAGTTATAGTGTTTCTCAATAATCACTGCCCACTTGGCCAGGGTTAAAATTTCCTCATCAGTTAAAGAAAATTTAAGTTGATCTTTTAGCGGAACATCTACTTCTTTTACTCCGCCCTGTTTATTATAAATATATTTTTTAGTTTTCCGTCCTAAATCCTTTCTGATAATGGCCGGGCAGCCCTTTTCTAAGGTTGGTTTAAAAACCAAAAACTCATCAGGCGTAACTCGGCCCTTGACAATCATTTCGCCCAAACCAAAAACGCTATTAATCACTACGATATTGGGAAAACCGGTTTCTGTGTCTAAAGTAAAAATTATGCCGGCTGAACCAATATCAGAACGCACCATTTTCATTACCCCAACTGAAAGAGCAAATTTTAATTGATCTATTTTATGCTTATCGCGATAAGCAATGGCTCGATCAGTAAAAGTTGACATAATACATTTTTTAATTGCTTCCAATAAATTTTTTTCTCCGCGAATGTTCAAATAAGTTTCAAATTGCCCAGCAAATGAAGTGGTGGGCGAATCCTCAGCCACCCCTGAAGTCCGAATGGCCACATCTGGATTTTTTCCATATATTTTAGCCAATCGCTGATAAGCATTTAAAATTTCTTCTTTTAAGTCCAGCGGAAAAACGGCGCGGCTAATGGCTTGGCGACACTGTTGGCCGGTCTCTTGAATACTTTTGATATCTTGAGGATTAAAATTCTGAAAAATTTGTCTTAAAGTTTGATTTAAGCCATTGGCTTTTAAAAAATGCCAATAGGCCTGGGTTGTCAAAGCAAAGCCATTTGGCACTCTCACTCCTTGACGGCCCAATTTGGAATACATTTCTCCCAAAGAAGCATTTTTCCCGCCAACCAAAGGAATATCTTTTTTTGATATTTCTTTAAACCAAAGAATAAATTTTTGCGATTTATTAGTCATAATTTTGTTTTTTATTTTTTATTCTCTTCCCTTTTAATGGCTTCTTGAATCATCTTTTCTGCTGTCGCTCGATCGGCAAACTCTTTTAATTTTACCCATTTATTAGGCTCTAGTTTTTTGTAATTATCAAAAAACTCCTTAATCTCCAATTGCCAATGTTCTGATAGGTCATTGATGTCTTTTAATTGTTTTAGTCGGGGATCAATTTTCTCGGTTGGCCGGGCTAAAATTTTATGATCAATCCCCTCTTCATCTTCCATAATCAAAATACCAATTGGTTCAGCCTCCACCACGCAACCGGGAAAAGTGGGAAATGAAGAAATCAAAACGCAATCCAAAGGATCGCCATCTTCACCGCGGGTGTTCAAAATAAACCCATATTCAAAAGGAAAATACATTGGCCCGTAAAGAGTCCGGTCTAATTTTATTTTTTGCAATTCTTCGTCAAATTCAAATTTCTGTTTGGAGTATTTTGGGATTTCAATAAAAATTTTGATTTTCATATTTTTTAAATTTTATTTATTTTAAGACCTTGGTAAAATTTCTTTTATTTTATCAACACTTTCCGGATTTGCCAAAGTTGACAAATCACCCAAATCTTCTTTGGTGAGCAATTTCTTTAAAATCCGACGCATAATCTTGCCTGATCTGGTTTTGGGCAAATCTTCAACTAAATAAATTTCTTTGGGCAAAGCAATAGGACCAATCTCTTTTTTAATTAAATTAATAACTGACTGCTTGATAATGGCTAGTTCTTTTTCCTCGCCTTTATAAACCACAAAAATAACCGGCACTTCTCCTTTAATTTCATCTGGTATGCCAATAGCCGCGCACTCAGTAATATCAGGATGCAAATTAACCGCTGCCTCCAACTCGCCAGTGGCTAACCGATGACCAGCCACCTTAATCACATCATCAACTCGACCAGTAATTCTAATTAAACCATTTTTATCTCTTAAAGCGCCATCTGAAGTAAAATAAATTTGATCGCCATACTGGCTCCAATAGGTTTCCAAATATTTGGTTGGATTTTGATAAATGCCGCGAAACATACCCGGTGAAAATGGCGGCAAAATCACCAAATTGCCAATTTCGTCGCTGGCGCAAGATTTGCCTTCATTGTCTAAAATATCAACCTTAATGCCCGGCAAAGGCAATCCAGTATAGGCTGGCCGGAAAGGGCCCAAACCGGGTAAAGAAGTGATTAGAATGCCGCCCGTTTCTGTCTGCCACCAAGTATCAACAATTGGACAACGTTCCTGGCCAATTTCGCGGGAATACCATTGCCAAGCTGACTGATCAATTGGTTCACCCACCGAACCCAATAAACGCAAAGTTTTAAATTGATTTTTTTGTAAAACCGCTGCGCTATATTTTTCAAACATTCGAATAGCTGTCGGCGCAGTGTAAAAAATTGTTACTTTGTGTTTCTCAATAATTTGAGCCCAACGATTTGGCGTTGGCCAATCCGGCGCTCCTTCAAACATTAACGTAGTAATGCCATTTAATAGAGGTGAATAAATAGTATAGGTATGCCCGGTAATCCAGCCAGGATCTGAGGTACACCAAAGAATATCATTATCGCGAAAATCAAAAATCCATTTGCCAGTAATTTTTGCTTGGACCATATAACCACCGCAAATATGAACGCAACCTTTTGGTTTGCCGGTTGAACCAGAAGTATAGAGAATAAAGAAAATATCTTCCGCATCCATTATCTCCGGCTCCAATTCTGATTTTTCATTTTTTACCAATTCTTCATAATCAAAATCTCGGGACTTATCCCAACTAATTGGATTTTTTGCTCTTTTTACCACCACAATTTTTTCTATGTTAGTGTCTTTAACCGCCTCATCAGCATTTTGTTTTAAATTAACAATTTGTCCGCGACGATAATAACCATCAGCTGTAATTAAAATTTTCGCCCCTGTATCTTGTAAACGCAGTTGTAAGGCGTGCGGAGAAAAAGCGGAAAAAACCACACTATGAACCGCGCCCAGACGAGCGCAGGCCAACATCGCCACCACAATCTCAGGAATCACTGGCAAATAAATACCCACTCTATCTCCCTTTTTCACCCCCAGCTTCTTTAAAGCATTGGCCAACTTATTCACCATGGTGAATAATTCGTCGTAGGTATAAGTTTTAAACTTCTCGGTGGTGGGTTCGGGTTCCCAAATTAAAGCAATTTTATTTTTAATTTTTTCCCAGCCCAAAGTATTTTTTTCAAAAATATTAGAAGTAATATTCAATTTGCCGCCAATAAACCATTGAAAATAGGGCGGCTTGTGTTCAAAAACTTTTCCCCATTTCTTTTCCCAATATAACTGCGCGGCTAAATCTTCCCAGAATTTAATTGGATCAGCTGAGGCTAATTGATAAATTTTTTCATCATTAATTACTGCTCTTTTTTTAAAATCCTCATTTGGATAATAATATTCGCCTATTTGACGCATAATTAAATAACATAATTAATAATTACAATTAAACCTTTAATTTATTATACCTTAACAAAAAAATGGGACAAGCTTTTGTCCCATTTTTCATCATAATCACATCTTATTTCTTTAATTTTTTACCTATTAAATCAGCAAATTCAGCCAAACGGCAAGAATAAGCATATTCATTATCATACCAGGCCAAAACCTTAACAAAATCATGCTTCACCATGGTCAAACTAGCGTCAAGAACAGCAGAAAAAGTAGTACCGATAAAATCAGAGGAAACCAATGGTTCTTCCTCAACTTTCAAGATATTTTTTAGTTGATCTTTGGCTGCTTTTTTAAAAGTATTATTTACTTCTTCAACTGAAGTTTTTTTCTCAACCTGACAAATTAAATCAACAATAGAAACTGTAGGCACAGGCACCCGCAAGGCAACCCCATCCATTTTACCCTCTAATTCAGGGATTACCTTGCCGATGGCTCGCGCCGCGCCCGTGCTGGTTGGAATAATGTTAAAAGCAGCGGCGCGCGCCCGCCTCAAATCTTTATGGGCCAAATCTAAAATTCTTTGATCATTAGTGTAAGCATGGCAGGTTGTCATAAACCCTTTGATAATTCCAAAATTATCCTGAAGAACCTTAGCCACTGGCGCCAAACAATTGGTTGTGCAAGAAGCCATGTCAACAATATCATATTTGCTTAAATCCAATTTATCTTCATTCACGCCAATCACATAAGAAGGAATTTTGTCCGGATCTTTGCTCGGCGCTGAAATAATAACTTTTTGCGCGCCGGCTGTTAAATGTTGCTTAGCGCCTTCATAATCAGTAAAAACGCCGCTTGATTCAATTACCACAGCCACACCTAATTCTTTCCAAGGTAAATTAGCCGGATTTTTTTCAGCAAAAACTTTAATTTTTTTATCGCCGATAACTAAAGAATCAGCAGTGGCTTCCACTGGTTTGGGATATTTACCATAAATTGAATCGTATTTCAAAAGATGGGCTAAAATTTTTGGTTCGGTCAAATCATTAATCGCTACCACCTCCAAGCCCGGATGATGTTCTAAAATCCGACGAAGGGTGGGACGACCAATGCGACCAAAACCATTAATAGCTATTTTAATTGACATAATTTTTAAAAATTAAATTTTTAAAAGTTTGCTTATTTTTTCACGATCAAAACCAACAATCAGCTGACCATCGATTTCAATAATTGGCGCCTCGGCCTTGCCGGTTTTTTTAATTAGATAATCAATCATTTCTTGATTTTCTGCTAAATTGATTTCTTCAAAAACAATCTGATGTTCTTTTAAAAATTCTTTTAAGGTAAAGCAGTACGGACAACCCGGCGTGGTAAAAACACGAATTTTTGTTGGTAATTTTTTTTCAACCATTGCTTGAAAAAAATTTATTGACAACTACCGCTATTGGTTGAGCCAGTTTCTAAACCAAAACCAGGCGAAGCGGTTTCATTAGACAAGGTCTGTGAACATTCGGCTGGCGCATTAACAAATGCCTGACAAACAATTTTTTTAAATTCTTCTGGCGAACGAGTGTTAATATTAACTACCTGATCATTAATAACTACAGTGGGTGATCCTCTGACTCCATATTTTTCATTTAAATCAGCGTGTACGTCAAATTTTGGATAATAGCCGTTTAACCAAGTGCTTTTGTCGTTGTAGGATTCGGTAATTTTATAATTTTTGTCGGTTTGCTCTATACAGGTTGCCAATTTATTTTGATCAATTTGGGCTTCGCTTAAACATTTTTCATAATTACCATCTTTAACAAAACAATTTAAATAAGCGTAGTAATGGTCTTTTTGCTCTTTTTCAAGACAATATTGTCTTAGATTTTCATCAAGTTCCTGTTTATTATGCATTATATAATTAACAAAATAAATACCCATATCTGTTTTATTTTTGAGTAAATTATAAACTGGCAAAAAGGCTTTTTCCATCTGCAAACCATAAGGGCAATAAGACATAACAAAAATTTTTATATCCGGCCTCTCCCGTTTTTCCACTGACGAAGAAGATTTATTTGATTGATTTTCTTGACTTTGATTTCCTTGATCCGTCAACTCTGTGTCTAAATTAATTGGTTCATAAACAAATAAATATTTACCATCTTTAGAAACATAAGCCGGATATTCTTTTTCATTTATTTTAACAATTAACTTATAAAAACCGCTTTCTTCGGTTGTGCTACTTAAAGATGCGCTCAACCCTTGCGGAGACAAATAATTTTTATTGAGATAATTAATAACTTTATCTGCTATCTGTTGAATAGATGAATTCTGTCCGCTTTTATGGCTTACTTTATCCCAGTTGAAATAAATAATTGTTCCGCTAATTAATAAACCAACTGCTAAAATGGCAATCGGCGTTAAAAGCTTGCTTATTTTTTCATTCATATAAATTGATTAATTAATTATAATTTATTTAATTCTTTTAGTAAAGCTTCTAAATTTAATTGATACATTTGGCAAATTTGACCAATGGTCAACCGATCCATTTCAAATTTTGCCAAAACGCAACCCAAACAAGGTAAATTATATTTTTCAAGAATTTTTACCATTTTTGGATTTTTTAAAATTTCGGCTAACTTTGTATTTTTCGTGATTTTTCCCATAATTATTTCACTATCTTGCTCAACCAGCTTAAAAATTCAGAATTTCCCTCTTTAATTTCTAAAGAGATTATACAAGGAATTTCAAAAGAATGCAATTTTTTTATTCTTTTTATGATTTTTCCCACCAATTCTGCTTTTGTCTTAACCAACATAACTACTTCTTTCTCTTCAACAATTCTTCCTCGCCATTTATAAATTGAATTGATGGGCAAAATATTGCAGCAAGCAACTAATTTTTCTTTGATTAAAATTTTCGCAATTTTCTTTGCTTCTCTTATGGTTGGAAAAGTAATATAAATTATTCTAAATTTCATTATTTAACTCTTAACAAAATTTCATACGTTTTCACAATTTCTTGGGCTAATTTTTTAAAGCGCCGACATTTCTCGCTGAGCGATAAACTTTTTGCGCAGAAAAAAATTCTTTTTCTCCTTTCAAATTAATAACAAAAATTTTCCTTGGCATAAAAAGACCAATCAAACAATTTTTTTTCAACTAAAGTTAAGTGGCCAACCAACCGCCATCAACCACGATTGTAGCGCCAGTCATATAAGAAGACGCGTCAGAAGCCAAGAATAAAACTACATTAGCAATTTCTTCTGGCTTGCCTATTCGTTTCAAGGGCAAACGAGCGATTAAACCTTCAAAACTAGCTTGATTACCTTTAACCGGGCCAATCATTGGCGTGTCAATCGCGCCCGGCGCAATGGCATTCACCCGAATATTATAAGGAGCCAATTCAATAGCCAATGTTTCAGTCATAGCCACAATGCCACCTTTGGAGGCTGAATAATGAGCCAACGTAGGAAAACCAACCCCTACTTGACCCATAGCCACTGAAGCAATGTTGATAATCGATCCACTTTTCTGTTTAACCATTTCTTTAGCCACTGCCTGCGCGCAAAGAAAATAACCTTTTAAATTAATATTTATTGTCCGCTCCCACTCCTCTTCAGTTAATTCTAAAAAAGGCTTAAATTGACAAATACCGGCATTATTGACCAACACATCAATCTTCCCCCATTGAGCTATGGTTTTTTTAACCATTACCTCAACTTCTTGTTTTTGAGAAACATCACATTTAATTGCCAAAGCTTCGCCGCCTAATTTTTTAATTTCCTCGACCACTAACTGACATTCCTCTTCTGAAATATCAGAAACCACTACTTTGGCGCCAGCTCGAGCCAAGAGTAAAGCATCAGCCCTGCCCATGCCTCGACGCGCGCCAGTAATAATCGCTACTTTGTTTTTTAAATCGAACATAAAATTAGTTATTAATTTTATGACTTTAACGACCTTTTGGTTTTTTATTGCCGCACAAATAAACCGCAAAGGCAATGACCATTTTTCTTAATTTCTTCTTGATGATAAACACAAGGACAAATAATTTTTTTATCTTCTTCTTGATTGCCAGTTAGACGGCGGCAGGGGCAATATCTTTGACCAAATTTTTCTTCTCTTTCTAATAAACTCTTTATCACTGCTTCTACCAGCTGTTGGTTGGGGTTTAAAACAAAACCGTTTTTCCGAGCATAGACTTCATATTCTGTAATTAATTTTCTAATTTTTTCTTGGTTAATCATTTTATTTTAATAAATCATTTAACCAGTTTCTAATTTCCGCCAGTGGCCGAAAACCAACAAAACCGCTGATTGGCTGACCATCCTTAAAAAGAATTACAGTGGGCGCCGCATTAATACCTAATTTAGCCAAAACTAAAGGCGCTTCTCTAAAATTAACTTTGGCAAAAATAATTTCTTCCTTTAATTCTTGAGTAACTTTTTCTAAAATTGGGCCAATTAATTGGCATGGCCCACAACCTTCTAACCAAAAATCAACTAAAACTGGTTTGCCCATCCGAGAAATCTCTTTTTCAAAATTTTCATCTGTTAAAACTAATGACATACGAAAAGACAATTTTAAGATAATTTATTGTAATTAATAATCAAAAATAAATCAATGTTTATAAATAAAAAATGCTTTTTTCTTTAAATGATTTTTTAATTAATCTGTTTAAATTTAAATTTTTTTCCATTTTTTCAACCATCTCTAAATTACCTTGAGCTGTAACATGTTTGGGAGTAAACAAAGTACAACAATCTTCTTGCGGTCTAATAGAGATTTCAAAAGTTTTAATTTTTTGCGCTAATTGAATAATTTCTTGTTTGTCTAAACCAATTAAAGGTCTTAAAATTGGTAATTTTACCACTGCATTGGTAATGCCTAGATTAGTTAAAGTTTGCGAACTAACCTGACCCAAGCTTTCACCTGTGACCAAAGCCAAACATTTTTCTTGTTGAGCAATTTGCTCGGCGATTTTTAGCATGAGACGACGATAAAATAAAATTCGATAAGAGGGCGGAATTTTAGTTTTTATGGCCATTTGAATCTGACCAAAAGGATAAAAATAAATTTTTAGTTTTGGTTGATAATTTAAAAATCTCTGCGCTAATTCTTTGGTTTTTTCTATAGAGGCTGAAGAAACCAAAGGAAAAGAATGGAAGTGAAGCCAAATATTCTCCGCGCCCCGTTTGGCCATTAAATAACTAGCCACTGGCGAGTCAATTCCGCCGGAAATTAAAGTCAAAACTCGACCGCTCGCACCCACTGGCAAACCGTCAGCACCTCTTTGTTTTTTGAAATATAAAAACCAGCCGACTTTTCTGGCTTCAAGATAAATTTCCTTTTTTGGTTTTTCTAGATCTACTTTTCGATTTATTTTCTGCGCCACTGTTTCAATAATTTTTTGACTTGATTCTTTTATTTCCGAACTCTTTTTTAGTCGCAAAGCAAAAGTTTCGTCCTTTTTTATCCATGTTTGATAATTTTTAGTAATAAATTTTACTAATTCCTTTAAACTAGCCCTCTCTAAAAAATAACTTTCTGAAAACCAAGCCACACCAAAAAGGTTTCTTATCAATTTAAGAATTAACCTGATTGGCTCTGTTTCAATAAAGATTCTTTCATGGCTAAGATAAATTTTAAATTTCAAATTTTGCTTTTTTAAATAAAAGAGCAAATTATTTCTTAACTTTCTAACAAAATCTCTTTGTACGCCCGTTGACTTTAAAAACACTTCACTACCCAAGGCAATCAAAATTCCCTTTTTAATTTGAATGGCCATAAATAACAAAAAATATTATTTAATTATCCCGCCGCCCAAAAGTTCTTGACCTTGATAAAACACAACTGATTGGCCAGGAGTAATGGCGCGCTGGGACTGGTTAAAAATTACTCGATATTGACGGCGTGACAATTTTATTATTTTAGCTGGTACTGAAGTATGACGATAGCGGATTTTGGCTTGGACTTTTAAAGGAAGTTTTGGTTCTTTTGCCAAAACCCAATTAACATTTTTACAAATTAATTCTTTTTTATATAAATCCTTTTCGTTTTTAGTCACAATTAAAAAATTTTTCTTTATATTTTTATCCAAAACCCAAAATGGACCACCGGGCAAACCAATACCTTTTCTTTGACCAATTGTATAAAACCAAAGTCCGCAGTGTTGGCCCAAAATTTTTCCTTTGGCGTCAATAATTTTGCCTGGCTTTTCTTTTAAATATCTTTTTAAAAAATCATTAATCGTCGTTCGAAGAGAAAAATCTCTTCTCTCACCTCGTCCGCCGACTGGCGGACTCGCTGTTTGAATAAAACAAATTTCAACTGATTTTCTGGCTTTTAAAACTGGCAATCTGAATTTTCTGGCTAAGTTTTCAACTTCAGCCCGAGTATAATCGCCAATGGGCAACAAAATACGCCTTAATTGGGCCTGATTTAACATCCATAAAAAGTATGATTGGTCTTTGTTTTTGTCTTTGGCTTTTAATAAATAAAACTTCTCCTTTTCTCTTTTAATTCTAGCGTAATGGCCAGTTGCCACATATTTAACGCCTAAGGCCAAGGCCTTTTTTAAGAGAAGTCCAAATTTTATTTCTCGATTGCAAAGCACGCAAGGATTCGGGGTAATTCCTTTTTGATAATTATTTAAAAAACTATTAACAATTCTTTTTTTAAATTCTTCACTGAAATCAAAAACATAAAACGGAATCTTCAAAATCTTTGCCACTTTTCTTGCTCTAACCTCGGCAGCGGGCGAACAACAACGATTGGCCATACCGACCAAACCATTCTCAGTTGGCTCTGACCAAAATTTCATAAAAACTCCAATTACTGCAAAACCAGCCTTTTTTAAAAGCAAAGCAGCCACAGCTGAATCAAGACCGCCAGACATTGCTACCATAACTTGAGTTTGTTTATTTCTTTTTTCTCTTCTCATAATCAGCAACAGCTGCCTTTAGACCTTGCTCAGCCAAATAAGAACAATGCATTTTAATTGCCGGCAAATAACCCAGTTTTTTAGCAACTTGTTGATATTTAATTTTAAGCGCTTCTTTAATTGTCTTTCCTTTGGCTAAATCACAAATAATATCTGAAGTGGCGATAGCCGCAGCGCAACCCAAGGTATGAAATTTAATGTCTTTAATAATCTCTTTTTTGCCCTTTTTTTCTATTTTTAAATACAATTTCATCACATCGCCGCAACGCACATTGCCCACCTCACCTACTCCATCAGCATTTTTTATCTGGCCAAAATTTCTGGGATGGGTAAAGCGTTTAATAACTTCTTTTGAATAAAATGGTTTCATAAAAAATTAAAAACCAGAAATTTTTCTTAATTTTTCAATAATGGGAGACAAAACCTTAATGACATAATTAATTTCTTTTTCGGTCGTCCAGCGACCTAAACTAATCCGCAAAGAACCATGGGCTTGTTCTGGCTTTAAACCAAGAGCCAATAAAATATGACTGGGTTCTAATTTAATTGAAGAACAAGCCGAACCAGTAGAAACAGCCACGCCTTTTAAATCTAATTGAATAACCAATGATTCGCCTTCTACTCCTTTAAACCAAAAATTAACATTATTGGGCAATCTTTTTGTAGGATGACCATTAAGATGACTTTCCGGGATTCTTTTTAAAATTTCTCTGATTAGTTTGTTTCGCAAACGCACCAATCTAACATTTTCTCTTTTTCTTTCTTTTTGATAAAGCTGGCAAGCAGTAGTAAAGCCTACAATGGCTGGCAAGTTAACTGTGCTCGATCTTAAGCCAAATTCCTGACCGCCGCCATGCAATAATGATTCTAAATTAGTCCCCCGCCTCACATATAACAGCGCTGCACCCTTGGGACCGTAAATTTTATGCGAACTGGCAGTTAATAAATCAAGGTTCATTTGATCCACATTAATGGGAATTTTGCCAAAACTTTGCGCTGCATCAGTATGAAAATAAACTCGGTTTTGGCGATTTTGCTGATTAAACTGTTGAATAATTTTGCCAATTTCGGCAATGGGTTGAATGGTGCCAATTTCATTGGAAGCATGAATAATGGAAACCAAAATTGTTTTTTTGGTTAAAACTTTTTTTACCGCTTTTGGCAAAACCAAACCAAAATGATCAACCGGCAATTTGGTAATTTTAAAACCCTGCTTGGCCAACCAATTGGCGCTTTCCACAATACAAGGATGTTCAATGCTTGAAATAACTAAATGATTACCGCGAAAACGATTAGCCCAAGCAATCCCTTTTAGGGCCAAATTATTGCTTTCTGTAGCAGAACTGGTAAAAATAACTTCGTCTGTCTTTGCGCCAATAAAATCAGCTATTTTTTGCCGGCAATCTTCTAAAATCTCTTTGGCTTCCTGACCCCAAGAATGCAAAGACATTGGATTACCAAATTTTTGACTCAAATAAGGCCTTAGAGCCTGCGCTACGCGCGGATCAACTGGCGTAGTGGCTGCATAATCTAAATAAATCTTTTTCATATAATCTCTTTTAAATATAACAAGATAAATTGTCTTCGACAAGATAAAAAGCCACTCGCAACCCGCGAGTGGCTTTAGTTTTATTTTAGCGAACGTGGCAGAGTAATTTCTATCTCTTCCACTTCTTCCCTCTGCCATGACTCCCGCCACGACTTTAAAAAATCCAATGTGGCGGAAAAACATTGTTTCTCTTCTGTTAGTTTCTTTTCTGCCTCCGCTAGCTTCTTCTTCAAAAAACTGATCTCTTTCTGCAACTTTATCTCTTCTTCCACTGCTTCATGTAACTTCTTCTCTGCACTTTCTTTCTTTTTAATAAACTCTGCTTTTTCTTCCTTTAACTTCTCCAATTCTCGCTTCAACTCCAAAACCACCTCAGGATCTTCTAATTCCGACAATTCCTCCAATGTTATCACACTTTCCGGTTCGCGCCGCCGCTCTACTCTTTCTATTGCTTTGTATAAAATATTGTTGATTCTAAACAACTCTTGAAATTCTTGCCAAATTTCCTCTGGAAGCGAAATCGACACCGCTTCTTTTGGATTAAATTCAGGTGGCAAGAATTGATTCCACGGCTGGCACAAAATACCATTTATTATTAATGGTTTTCCAGCTAATTCATTAGGAAAGCCATTAATAGCAGAGATTTTCAAAAAAACCTCCAATTCATAGTTCATAACCGGACTAATTCTAATTTTTATTTTTTGACTTTCTGTTTTTTGTTCCATAATAATCTCCTCCTTTTTCTTCTCAATTTTTAACCTTACTTTCTAATTTTTCCCTATATAAGAATCCAGCTTAAAGCTGGTTATTAAAGAACTCTATCTAAATTAAAACATATTTAATATTTTCTGTCAAGAGTAAACCTCCCAACTAATTCTAAAAATTATATAAAAAAATATAATTATATAATTATTGAAAAATATAATTTTATATTATTGAAAAAAAATATAATTTTATTTTATTGAAAATTTATTTTATTGAAAAATATAATTATTGAAAAAATATAATGTTTAATAATTATACCTACGTATAATTATTCACCATCAAACGGAGAACAAAAAAATAATAATTCTAATTCAATCTAATTTAATCTAATTTAACTAATTTAATCTAATTCAATATTGTGTGATTAGAGGGGGTTGAGTGATTAAAGGAGGTTAAATCGGGAAATCATATTTTCTCATCCCGGCATAAGGAATTTCTAATTGCGGAATAGCTTCGTCAGGCACTTTTTCTAGATATTTCACCAAGGCGCGCAAACTATTATGACTGGCAACCACTAAAACATTTTTGCCTTTCTTTAAATCTTTCTCAATATATTGACGATAAAAAGGAATAACTCTTTGATAAGTGTCTTTTAAGCTTTCACCACCCGGCGGCCTCACAGTAAAACTGCGTCGCCACAATTGTACTTTTTCCTGACCATACTTTTTCATCATTTGCGCTTTATTCAGGCCTTGTAATTGACCATAATATCTTTCATTTAAACTTTCGCTAACATAAACAGGCCAATAGTTTTTATTTATTTTGTGAAAATGCCCCCATTCTTTCATTCTGCCTTTAAGATGAATAAAAAGCGGATATTTCTTTTTATCTAAATTTTCTAAAATTTTTAAAACTGTCATTTTGTTTCTAATTAAAGGCGAAGTATAAATCACATCAATCTTTTTTCCTTTTAATTGTTGAGCCACTTTTTTTGTTTCCCGTAAGCCTACCCGGCTTAAGGGCACATCAACCCAGCCGGTAAAACGATTTTCTAAATTCCATTGGGATTGTAGGTGACGAACTAAAATTAGTTTGGGCATAAATTTATTTTAAATATTTAATTTATTTTCTATTTGAACTAAACGCTGATATTTGATCATTCTTTCTGGCGGATAAGGCGCGCCGGATTTTATAAAATCAGCGCCAAGACCCACAGCTAAATCAGCAATAAAATCATCTAATGTTTCGCCAGAACGATGAGAAACCATAATGCGCCAGCCAAAGGAACGAGCTAATCGCACGGCCTCTAAAACTTCAGAAACTGTGCCAATTTGATTAGGTTTAATAATCACTCCTGAACAAGCTTTTTTTTGTTGAGCCAATCTAATTCTCTGCGGATTAGTCACGGTTAAATCATCGCCAATAATCAAAATATTAGTTTTCTTTTTTAATTTAGACCAAGCTGACCAATCATGTTCAGCAAAAGGATCTTCGACGGAGATAATGGGATATTTCTTAATTAAACTCAAATAATAATTAATCAAACTATCAACATCAAATTTTCCAAATTTAGTTTGATAATAACCACGTTGATAAAATTGTGAAGCGGCCACATCTAAAGCAATCTTAATTTTTTCTTTAATGCCGGCTTTTTTGACAGCTATTAAAATTAATTCAATGGCCTGTTCCGGTTGTTTAATAGGTGGCATAAAACCACCTTCAGCGCCCAATTTAATGGCTATAGAACCGAATTTATCCAATAAAATCTTTTTTAATTGCTGATAAACTTTAATTCCGATTTTTAAATTTTCTTGAAATGACTGGCTTTGTGGCGCTAATAAAAATTCTTGAAAATCTAAACCATTTTCAGCGTGCGCTCCGCCATTAATGATATTAAAACAGGGTTTAGGTAATTTTGTTTTCTTTCCTTGGTAAAGAAGTTGAATATATTGATAGAGCGGTAGTTTTTTTAAAGCAGCGCCAGCCCGACAAACTGCTAAAGAAACAGCTAAAAGAGTATTGGCGCCCAACCGACTTTTATTTTTTGTGCCATCTAATTTAATTAAAAATTGGTCAATTTTTTCTTGTTGGGTTAAATCCCAATTTTTAAAAAGAGGTGCAATAATTAAGTTAATGTTTTTGATGGCTTTCTCTACTTTAACTGGTTTAGCCTCAAAACGGCCAGCTGATGTGCCAGCTGGCACAGCTGACCAGATTCTTTTCTTGCCCAAAATTAATTCCACAGCCAAAGTCGGTCTCTTTTTTGAATCTAAAATTTTCTGCGGCTTAATTCTTACTGTTGATTTAAACATTGCAAAGAATAAAAAGGTATGTCAATTATCCGACCCTCATTATAAAACTTTCCAATCATACCCCAAAAGTCTTTTTCAAAATCGCTCCAATTATAAGGTCCTAAAGAGGCTACAATATCTTTTCGGCAATCAGCCTCTCCACCCTCTAACTCATTCTCATCTATAGCATAATATTTTCCCCAAGGATCAAGAATCGCGCCACCTAAGCCCAAGGCCTGAAAACTGGCTTCCATAGTTTGACGACACTCTTCGCATTGAAAATTACAGCTTACTGTCGAACAACTACAAACTGAACAATTATTCTTGGTAATATCTTTTAAAACTTTATCTTCATTAATCCGGGCAATTTCAATTGCTTTTCTAATCGTAGCCAAATCTGATTGCATTTTAGCGATTCTGGCTTTTTCCCGCGCGTTCTGAATATTCACAAAAACCACTAAAGAAAGAAGTCCAATAATAGCAATCACCACCAAAAGTTCAATTAAAGTAAAACCATTTTTATTTTTTAATAGCATGTTGGCGTAAATAATTTACGGCAGACAAAGCAGCCTTAGCGCCTTCGCCAGCCGCAACAACAATCTGTTTATAAGGCACATTATCCGCATCGCCAGCCGCAAAAAGGCCGGGCGTGTTTGTCTCGCCAGTAAAAGGATCGACCTTGATTTCGTCTTTTTCATTAAATTCTGCCAAACCTTTAACAAAAGCAGTGGCTGGCTGGGTGCCAATTTCAATAAAAATACCATCTACCGGCAATTCTTTTTCTTGTTGAGTTTTTCTATCTAAATAAACTAAACTTTTAACCATTTGCTCGCCTTTGATAGTTTGGCTTTTAGCGTTTAAAATTAGTTCCACCTTGCCGGTTTTTTGGGCTCGTTCCTGATTTTCCGCATCTGCTATAATTTTATCGCCATATTCTAAAATATAAATTTTCCTCGCCCATTGGGCCAAAGCAACGGCTGCCTCAAAGCCAGCATTGCCACCGCCAATTATTGCCACTGTTTTATTGGCAAACAAAGGCGCGTCGCAAACTGTACAATAACTGACGCCTCGACCCAAAAATTCTTTTTCACCAGCAATTTCCAATGGCCGCGGATCAGCGCCAGAACAAACAATCACTGCTTTACTTTTAAAATTCTCTTTTTCTTTGGTAGTAATGATAAATTCATCACCAACTTTCTCAACCTTTTTTACTTCACCAGTTTTTATCTCAATAACTTGTTTCCTTAAATGATTTTCTAATTTTTGAATTAATTCTAAACCGCTAATTTCTTCAAAACCGGGATAATTCTCAATCTGCACAGCCTTGCGGGCAATCTGGCCGCCAAAACCTTTGGTAATTAAAAGAGTTTTAACTCGCTGCCGCGCAGCATAAATTCCTGCGGTAATGCCCGCTGGTCCGCCGCCAACAATGACTAATTCATAATTATTCATAGATTTAGAAAATTAATGAGTGGCACAAGAAATACAGGGATCGTAAACCCTGATCAACGACCTGATTTTTTTAATTTTTTCTTTTGGCGATAGATTCATAATTTGCGGTAAAAAAATTTTTAAATCTTCTTCTAAATTATTCAAAAATTGTGCTGTGGGAGTAATAATATTGCAATTAAGAATGCGGCTATTTTTATCAATCTCAAAATAAGTGAAAAGAGTGCCGCGCGGCGCTTCCATGGCTGATAAACCAGAACCTTTATTAATTTTAACCTCCTTAATCTCTTCTGACAAATCTAATTGAACCAATTTTTCAATTAATGCTTTACTCAACTCTAAAAAGTGTAAAATTTCAATGCCTTGCGAAAAAAGATTATAGAAACGATTTTGGAAGAATTCCTCCTTGGTTAAATTTTGTTCTTTTAAAAATTTTTCCAATTGCGACCGGGCAACTTGATTTAAATTCTGAAAACTATTTTTAATTCTGCCAGCCGCACCCAACATATAAACCTTACCTTTATATTTGGTTCTTTTCACTGGTGGAATTTTCAAATCCTCTTCGATTTCATTGGAATAAAAATCTCCAATCGACATTACTTCTTGACCAATTTTAACTCTTTCTGCTCGATAAAAAGCGTAATCCTGAGGCATAAATAAAGAAAGGTAATCGGTTGATTTTAAAAGTTGCGGATAATTAATTTTAGCCAAAGTTTCAATCAAAAAAAGAGCTAACTCAAAAGTAGCTGGATAATCAGCTAAAACCTTTTTTAATTCTTTTTTATCGGGATATCGCCGAAAACCGCCAATAGTTGGCGTTACTGGATGGACTTTACGACCGCCAATAATTTTAGTAATGGTCAAAGCAAAATCTCTAATTTTAATCGCTGCCTCGCTTTCTTTTTTAAATTTTTTGAATAAATCTAAATCATTTTCAATATTCAGAAAATCAGGCAAAGACATAAAAAACAAATGCAAAGCATGACTATGAATAATTTGACTGGCTAAAAACAATTTTCTTAATAAGGTTGTAACTTCTGAAACTTGAATTTCCAGGGCTTTTTCTAAAGATAAACAGGCGTTAAGAATGTGTACTACTGGACAAATCCCACAAATTCGTGAAACCACAATGGGCACATCCTGCGCTCTTCGCCCCACCAAAATTCCCTCGATCTGCCGCAAACCCAGTTGCGTAGTTAATTTCAATTTTTTAATTTGGCCAGTTCTGGCCACCTCGGCAAAAAAACCCATCTCACCTTCAATTTTATGAATATGTGGAATGCTAACTTTCATATTTTGCTATATCGTCTTTAATACCAAAAATTTCTAAATTTTCCTCTAGTTCTTCAGATTGAGGCAAACTTTTGACCAAAGCCAAATAATTTTTAATATTAGCCTCTTTCAGTAAACCGCGACAACCTAAACATAATAAACCATTATTTGGGCAAACCGCTTCGCAACCAGCTAAAGTAACTAAACCTAAACAAGGTTTCTTTTGGATCAAAAAGCAATCTTTACTACCTCGCCGAGAACATTCAACACAGACTGGTTTGGAAGGAATTTGCGGAATCTCTCCTTTAATTAATTGCTGGCCGTATTGCAAAAATTCCTCGCCATTAATTGGACAACCCGGTATGACAAAATCAACTTTAACAAAGTTATCTATCTCTTTAATTTCCGGATTAGCGATATTTTTTAATTTTTTATAAATAAAACGAATAGTTTTTTCTTTCCCTTGATAATTTTTCATTTCCGGAATGCCACCCAAAGCTGCACAATTACCCAAGGCAACTAAAATTTTTGCTTTTTTTCTGACTTCTTTTAAAAACTTTATTTCTTCTTTATTAATTGGCACTCCCTCCACAAAAACCACATCAATTTTCCCTTTGGGAAAAGGCCTATCTTCAATCAAGGCAAAATCAACCAGCTCCACTTGTTTTAAAAAATCAAAAAGTTTTTTACCTAAATCCAAAAGAACAAATTGACAACCCTCATCAGAGGTTAAAGAAACAATGGCGACTTTTGCCTTTCTGACCATATTTATTCAATATAACATAAAAAAAGGAAAGGTCATAACCTTTCCTTTTGATTTAATTTTTCAATTAAAAGTTCATCAACCACATTTAGATATTCAACCTCGTTTCTGTCTAAAATTTCTCGCCCCTCTCCCCAATGAAAAGAAACCAAATCGCCTTCTCTTACTTTTTTTAGCAAACCTTTTTTCATTATTAAATCACATTCTTCTTTAAAAATTTTTTTCTGATTAGAAATTAAAAGAGCTATTTGTACTCGCAGTTTGTCATTCTTTATCTCTTTAACCTTACCAACGGAAATTTTACAAGAATTCAAATTAGCCAATATCGCTGGCCAGCCAAAATGTTGAGAAAAAATTTCTGCATCGTTTAAAATGACTAAATTATGATGAGGTAAATTGGGAGTTAAAAATCTGTCTAACAATTCATTGCCCAGCCAATAGGCTTTAATGACTGGCCAAGAAAATGGATCTTTAATCTGGCATTTCGTGGCAATCTTTACATAATAAAAAAATGGTTTCAAATAAATCAATCTTGCTTTTAATTGTTTAGTAATTTTATCCGATTTCGACGATTTCGATTGTAAAAGAGCGGCCAAAAGAGCACAAATTTCTAACTCTTTGGCTTTAAGACAGGCCCCATAAGAATAACGGGCTGCCAACTCCACACCATTTCTTTTCATTTTTTCTCCTTTCGTTATTTATTTAATTTATACTATCTAACCAATTCAGTAACCAAAGAGCGAGGACGACCTTGCCGAAGGGTGTATATCGCAGCCGAGCCCGCCACAAAGCCTTGTCTTTCAGTTAAGGGTCTGGGAGGCTCGGCGAGATATAGCAGCGCCAGGAGATATAACCTTTTATTACCTTCTTACGGCGACTGCGTGCTCCCTGAGGCAAGGCGTCCGAGCGATTAAATGTTACCAAATTGGTTGGCAATTATATTTAATTTTTAATTACTTCTGGTATGGCCTCAATTAAATCAGTAGCCATTAATCCTTCTTTTAATTTATTCGCTGCTCGCTCGCCTGCCCGATCATTAATATAGATGCCAGCCTGCGCTGCCTCAAATACATTCACGCCCCGCGCCAACAAAGCGCCACAAATGCCAGCCAAAGTATCACCGCAACCGCCTACTGTCATATAAGGACTGCCTGCTCGATCAATAGCTGTTTCCTGACCATTGGAAATAATATCTACCGGTCCCTTTAATAAAATAGTGGTTTTTAAACGGCCCGCTTCTTCTTCCACTGCTTTAATTTTTTCTGCTTCTGATAATTTATCTACCCGACGACCAGTTAAAACAAAAAATTCATAACTATGCGGTGTAAATAAGAAATTTTTGCCAGTAATAATTTGCTGGTTTTGACCAACTGCATGAATAGCATCAGCATCAATCACGGCTGGCACATCAATTTGCGACAGATACTCTCTGATCGCCTCTTGTGTTTCTCTGCTTCGACCCAAGCCGCCGCCAATAACCACAGCTATCTTGCCATAAGATACAGCCTTGGCTGACTCGGTCATGGCTAATAAAGTTGAGACAGATTTCTTGGTTAACCATTTTTCATCTAAGGGATAAGCTGCCAAATCAGGTGAAAAACTAGCAATAATATCAGCCGCTCTTTTTGGCGCAATAATTCTGACCATATCTACGCCGGCCCGAAAAGCTGCTAGGGCTGACAAAGCCGGTGAACCAGAATAAAAATCAGATCCGCCAATCACCAATAAAAGACCGAAGTCGTATTTCTTGGCCTCTTTTGGTCTGGGTGGATAAATCTTTTTTAAAATTTGTTTGGTTATTTTGATCATTGTTTTATTATTTTATTTTTTATTTATTATTAAAAAATTTTTTTCTTAAAAAAGCAGGTGTTTCCCAAATTTTTTCTTTCTCAATTATCTCTTTTTCCATCTCCTCAATTTCTCTCTTAACCTCTAATCCATTCCTTCTTATTTCTTCTTTATTTTTTATCTCGCTTGGCTGATCTTGTTTACTCGTTTTTAAATCAACTTTTATTTTTATCTTTTGTCCAGATGAGCTGGTTTTTTTCTGTTTTCTCTTGGTTGTTTTTTTCTTTGTTTTTAATTTTGTTTCTTTTTTGGCTTCAACCGAAAGAGATTTCTTCGGAGGTTTCTTTGGACTTGCTTTCTTTTTTGTCTTTTTATCTTGTTCTCCGTTACTTAAAAATTTGGCTCCACAGCCAGTGGCCAACAACATAATTTTTATCTTATCAGATTGTTTTTTGTTTGGCGCCACGCCAAAAATAATTTTTGCTTCAGAACTAGCCAATTCAGCAATTGATTTAGAAATATAATTAACATTGGCTAAAGAAATATCTTTCTCGCCAATAATGTTAAACAAAACACCTCGGGCTGATCGCATGGTATAAGGATAAAAGGGCGAATTTAACACTTTAATAATTGCTTCTTTAATTAAATTATTCTCCTCTTTCTTTTTTTCATTGCGTGAAACTTCAACAGTATTCAAATAAGCCAGACGTCCCCGACCCTGCAAAATAGTTCTAAAATCAGCAAAATCAATATTAATTAAACCGGGCCCATAAAGAGTTTCAATTAAACCGCCCAGGCTTTCAGCCAAAAACTTATTAATGGCAGATAGGGCTTCTTTTAATGGAGTATCTTTATCAATAACCTGAAAAACGCGCTCATTGGGAATAATGCTTAAAATATTTAAATGATTTTTTACTTCTTTTAAAGCATTAAGGGCGATCTCCATTTTCTTTTCCCCTTCAAATTTAAAAGGCAAGGTAAAGATACCATAAGTAAGATTACCCAAGTTTTTACAAACTCTGGCAAAAGTAGTAATAGCGCCAGAACCAGTGCCGCCACCCAAGGCAGCAACCAAAATACATAAATCTTGGCCTTGGCAAATTTTTTTAATTTTTTCTTTTTCACTCTCAGCCGCTGCCCGGCCCAATTCCGGATTCATGCCAGTTCCTAAATGATGGGTTAAATTCTGACCAAAAAGAAATTTTATTGTCCGCCGGCTACCAATTTTTAATGCCTTCAAATCAGTGTTGGCTAAAACAAAACTGGCTTTGCCAATCTGCCCAGCAATCTCAGAAACAATATTACAACCGCCACCACCCAAACCAATCAATCTAATTTTAGTTCTCTTAATAGTATCGCCCTCTAATTGAGTTTTTTCTGGTTTCAATTTCTTAATCGGCTGGCTAATCTTCTTTTTTATCTTCTTTTTTGGTTTTTTCTTTATTTTTTTGGTCATTATTAAAGTATAACCTTATAAAAATTTTTGTCTAATTTTATATAATTATAACAAGAAATAATTAATAAATAAAGAAAAAGATCTCTCGCTATAGCGAAAGATCTTCTAAATTTTCTAAATTAATAATTAATACTTTTTACTGGGGCGATTACTTCAATACTCCAGTAATCGCACTGCTCTTTTTGCGCTGGAGTTAGATAAAAATTATCTAACTCCTTTGCCCATTCTTGCCACTGATAACACTCCCGCTGTTCTTCTCTTTTTAACCCTTCAACAAATAACCAGTTTATCAAAATGAAAAAAATTACAAAAATTAATATGCCAAAAAAATTCTTAACCACTGACCAACGCCATTTCTCTTTCTGCCACTTACTCAACCACTTTTTTCTCTCCATCTCGTAAAAATCTCTTTCCATCTTCCACCTCCCCGTTTTTTTATTTTATAAGGTCTAATTTAGACATAAAATAAATTTTCAAAAAAGTCAAGGTTTTGCCTAGGATACTAACATTTTGGAAAATCAAGGTTATTGATTAAGTATTGGAGGAGTTTTTACGGAGACCCGATCTC
>JBNAUV010000003.1:0-34204 GCA_049700655.1 Minisyncoccales bacterium
CAACCAATTTGGTAACATTTAATCGCTCGGACGCCTTGCCTCAGGAAGCACGCAGTCGCCGTAAGAAGGTAATAAAAGGTTATATCTCCTGGCGCTGCTATATCTCGCCGAGCCTCCCAGACCCTTAACTGAAAGACAAGGCTTTGTGGCGGGCTCGGCTGCGATATGCACCCTTCGGCAAGATCGTCCTCGCTCTTTGGTTACTGAATTGGTTAGATAGTATATATAAAATAAAAAAGGGTTTAAAATAACCCCTTTACCATCCTTTATATTTACCTTTATATTTATTTCCTTTATACTACTTAATATATACTACTTAATATTTATTTTAATATTTATTTCCCTGACTCTATTTCTTTATTTTATTTAATATGTATTTGATTATTTTATTTAATTGTTAAAAAGCCAAAATTACTGTCGCACAATAAGAACCAAATTTTTATCTCCTAATTTTATTTTTGCGGAGAGAAAAGCCAATAAAACGAGCCTTCTTACTAAAAGAGAGAGGCCGTGAAGTCTCGTCCTGCAGCAAGGGGTTTTTATAATCCACCTTTCTCTCCGCAATAAAAAGAAAAAGGAGGAAAGAATAAAAAATGAATTTTTGGAGAGGGGCTGAATTTTTGCCCCTCTCCTCCCCCATCCTATATATTAAAAAAAGGAGGTCTAATTTTAAGATACCCGGATAAAAAATTTTGTCAAGTTAAGGTGATAATTAGTTATTTAAAAAATTCTTTTAATCTTTGCCACCAAGTTGGCACTTCGGTTTTTATTTCTTGTTTTAATTCTTCTTTTTCTGGCAGGAATCGTTTTTTAAAAATTTCAATCCTCTTATTTACTTCAGGCATTATATGAAGATCAAACCAATTTTTAATTTTTATTCCAATATGAGAATAAAACCAAAGCCAAATTTTTTGCCAAACCGGCAAAACCTCTTCATAAAAAATTTTTTTAATGGAAAACCATAATCCTTCTTCAGCAAAGCTTAAAGTTTTTTCACCAATATTTTGCGTTTCTTCTAATGTTTGGGGCGGTCCGGCTGGCGTTTGTTCTTTTTCCGCCCAAAGCAAACAAGGTATTAATAAACCAATAATGATTAAAAATAAAATTAAATTTTTTATCATAATAATTTTTGGGCTTGGCGTATTCTATTTAATGTTTTTTCTTTTCCTAAAATTTCAGCGATTTCAAATGGTCCAGCTGAATCTTTTTTGCCAGTCAAAGCCACTCTGAAAGGCCAAAGCAGTATTCCCCTATCTTTCAGTTTTAATTTTTCTATTACAGTAATGATTTCTTTTTCAATAATTTCTTTACGCCAATTATCTGATTTTATTGATATTAAAATTTTTTCTAATTTTTTTAAACTATTTTTAACTTCTTCTTCCGACATCTCTCTCCATTTTAATAAATTTTTATCATAAGTTAAATCTTTCCTAAAAAAGAAATCTACTAATTGGCTAATTTCCGATAACTTTTTTAACCTGTCTTGATAAAGAGAAATAATTTTCTGTAAAACCTCTAATTTTATTTCTTCTCCTATTTCAGTAATTTTATATTTTGGGACGATTTCTTTGGCTCCATAGGCAGGTGGATACTGTTCTTCTTTAAAAACAGGCGTAATTAGCCCCGCTTCCACCAAATATGGCAGACAAAGTTCTGTTAGTTTTTTTATTGAACGCTGGCGGATATAAAATCCATTGAGAAAATCTAATTTCTTAATATTAAAAACAGCGCCGGCTTTTTGAATTCTTTCTAAAGAAAAATCTTTGATCAAGGAAGGCAAAGAATAAATTTCTTTTTCTTCTTCTGGGTGCCAACCAAGAAAGGCCATAAAATTAATCATGGTTTCTGGCAAATAGCCCATTTTTTTGAATTCAGCAACCGCTGTGGCGCCATGTCTTTTACTTAATTTTGCTTTATCTGGGCCTAAAATTAACGGTAAATGAGCGTAAATAAATGGCGGCAGACCAAGCGCTTCTTGTAATAAAATTTGTTTTGGCGTATTGGGTAAATGGTCTTCACCTCTAATAATATGAGTAATTTTCATTTCATAATCATCAACCACCACTGCTAAATTATATAAAGGCGTTTTGATATCTTTGGCAATAACAATATCACCAATTAAACCAGCATCAAATTCTAAATCTCCTCGAATTAGGTCATGAAAAATTATTTTTTTATTTGGCATTTTAAATCTAATAACACCATGTCTTCCTTCGGCTAGATATTTTTTAATGGTTTCTTTTGGTAAATTGAGACATCGACCATTATAGCGAGGCGGCAGGCCTTGAGATAATTGATATTGTCTTTGGTTTTCCAATTCCTCTTCTGAACAAAAACAATAATATGCTTTATTTTCTTTCAAAAGTTTTTCAATATATTTACCATAAACATTTTCTTTAATTCTTTCGCTTTGCCGATAAGAACCATATGGTCCGCCGCAATCCGGTCCTTCATCCCACTGAAGACCTAACCAGCGGAGATTTTCTAAAATATCTCTTTCAAATTCAACAGAAGATCTTTCTTGATCAGTATCTTCAATCCTTAAAATAAAACTTCCTTTATGTTTTTTAGCAAACAAATAATTAAAAAGAGCGGTCCGGGCCGTACCCAAATGCAAAAAACCAGTGGGCGAAGGCGCTAATCTTGTTCTGACTTCTCCATTTTTGATAAATTTCAATTGCTGGAAAGATATCATTTTTTTGGTATTTTTTGGTGTTTTTTAAGAAGGTAAATTAACAAATAACTAGCAATTACGCGGCCCGCTTCGGGACGAGCAAATTCTTTGGCTTTTTCCGCCATTTTTTTAAGTTGGTCTGGTTCATCAAACAAGTCTTTTAATTTTTTTAAGAAAAAATGACCAATAAAATTATTTTCCTCAATAACAATAGCCGCCCGACTGGCTTGATAGGCATAAGCATTTTTTACCTGATGATTTTGCGCTGCCTCGGGTAAAGGAATTAAGATAGCTGGTTTATTTACTGCAGCAATTTCAAAGATTGTGCCTGATCCAGCTCGACTTACAATTAGATCAGCTGCTGCATAGGCCTGTTTTAGTTCTTCTTCTTCTAAAAAAGGATAAAGATGGTAAAATTTTGCCATTTCTTCATTAATAATTATTTTTGCTTCGCTTTTAACTGAATCATAATTATTTTTTCCACATTGATGAATAATTTCAAAATTTTCCAAAAGTTGCGGCAAAATTTCCAGAATTCTATCATTAATACGTTGCGCGCCCTGTGATCCGCCTAAAATCAGAAGAACTGGTTTGGCCAGAGTTAAATTTAACAATTGTTTTGCTTCTTGTTTAGAGCCACCCAATAATTCTTTTCTAATTGGATTGCCAGTAATTAATATTTTTTTAATAGGAAAATAATATTCTGTTTCTCGGAAAGAAGTAAAAATTTCTAAAGCAGAACGGCTTAAAAATTTATTAGCCAAACCGGGAATAACATCAGATTCGTGAAAAAAAATAGGCACCAAAAGAATTTTACCAGCTAAAACTGGCGGAATCGAGCCAAAACCGCCCTTGGAAAAAATTAAATCCGGCGATAAATAGAAAATATAAAAAAATGATTCAATGAAACCCAAAGGTATTTTTATTAGAATATCAATAATATTTTGTAAAACGCTTTGCCAGTTGATATAGCGTCTGATTTTGCCAGCAAAAATATTTCTGACAATTATTCCTTCGCGCGTTAATAGTTCATTGCTAAAATCATCTTTTGGTCCAATGAAATAAAATTTGATATCGGTTCCTTGATATAATTTTTTGAATTCGCGAACAATAGCAATAATAGGCATAATATGTCCGCCACTGCCTCCGCCAGCAAAAAGGATTTTCATTGTTTTTTTCATGTTGTTTGACGAGAAATATTTAATAAAATTCCTATGCCGATTAAACTGGCCACTAAAGCCGTGCCGCCATAACTAATAAAAGTTAAGGGTACGCCAGTTAAAGGAAAAATACCAATCATTGCGCCAATATTTAAAAATGCCTGAAAGGTTAACCAAACAGTTATTCCCAAAGCAGTTAATTGGCCAAAACTATTTTTAGCTCCTTTACTTATTTTAATACCTCGCCACAAAAAAATCAAAAAGAGAAAAATAAGAAAAACACTGCCCAATAGGCCGGTCTCTTCGGCAAAAATAGCAAAAATTGAATCAGAAATTGGCTGAAGTAAAACATTGGGTAAAAATTTTTGCTGACCAACACCCAATCCCACGCCAGTTATGCCGCCTGAGCCAATAGCGATTAAAGCTTGTTTTAATTGATAACCAATGCCCATTGGGTCAATATCTGGGTTGAAGAAAACCAAAATCCGATTTAACCGGTAAGCCGCTGTTTTAATCAGAACAATCAAACCAGCCAAGCCAATAAAACTCAATAAAAGACTATGAGATAAAGGTGTTTTAATTGAAAAATACATTAACAGAGCGGTTATAGCAATAATACCCAAAGTGCTGATGTCTGGCTGGGCAATTAGAATTAAAGAAATTATCCCTAAAATAGCAAAAAATCCTAAAAAAATCTGTTTAAAATCCGCTTTTATTTGATAAACTTTTTGTTTATTTTTGTTTGTGGATAAATCTACTGTGAACAAATGAGCGCTTAACCAATTAGCCAAATAAAGAATAAATGTTAGTTTAAGAAACTCTGACGGCTGAAAAGAAAAAAAATGTAAATTTAACCAGCGACTGGCGCCTGATAATGTTAAACCGAGGCCCGGGATAAAGACTAAAATTAATAAAATTAAATTAGCCAAAAATAAATAAGGCGACCACTTTTTAAGAGTGTTTAAATTAATTTTAAAAGCAATCAATCCTAGAATTAGACCTGGTATTAAGCCGTAAATAATTTGGTGTTTTAAGAAATAATAAGTATTGCCAAATCTTTGTTGCGAATAAGGCGCTGAGACACCGGCTAAAATTATAATCCCCAAAATAATTAAAATAGCAACTATTGTTAATAAAAAATAATCTGGTTTTTTATTCATATTTTAGCTGTCTTACATATTTTTTGAATAAATTTCCCCTTTCTTGGTAGTTCTTAAATAAACCAAAACTAGCTGAAGCTGGTGATAATAAACAAATTTTTCCTTTATGGGTATATTGATAAGCCAATTGGACTACTTGTTTCATTATTTTGTTTTTTTCATTTTTGCTTTTTCTGTTATTTTCGTTATTTTTTTCACTTTTTTCATTATGTTTTTCATTATGTTTTTTTTCATTATATTTTTCATGTTTTTCATTATGAGAGATCAAAAAATAATTATATTTTTTTTGTCGCACAATAGTTGGTTTTTCTTTTAAAATTGTTTGCCAGATTTTCTCGCCAGTAGTGGGAAGCAAAATAAGATTTTTAATTTTACTTTTTAAAATCCGTTTGGCTAATTTTTGAAAATCAATTCCTCGGTCATAACCTCCCAAAATAATTGTTTCAACTTTGTCGCCTAAAAAATCTAGCGCCGCGATAGTCGCTTCAGGAATAGTAGCCAAAGCATCATTATAAAAAGCAATTCCCTTAAAAGAACCAATAAACTCTAAACGATGTGGCAGAGATTGGAAATTTTGAATCGCTTGTTTAATTTTTTGTTGTGGAATTTTAAATAACTCCCCTATTTTCTGGGCAGCCATTTTATTTAATTCGTAACCCTCGCCTTTAATTGGTATTTTTTTGGCTTTTGATTTTTTACTTATCTCTCTAATTAATTTATTTTGCGAGTTATAAATTAAATAATCATCTTTTTTTTGATAAAGGGCAATATTGGCCTTAGCGCGCGCGTATTCTTGAAAATTCTTATAGTAATCTAAATGTTCCGGATAAAGATTTAAGAAAACAGCAATATGAGGCGATTGTTTTAAATTAAATAATTGATGGCTTGAAAGTTCATAAACTAATACAGCTGGCGGGTTTTCTGAAAGTAAAAAATTTAAAACCGGTTTGCCGATATTGCCAGCCAATTGAACATTAATTTTCCCTGTCTTTAATATCTGATAAATCATTGAAGCGGTTGTCCCCTTGCCCTTGGTGCCAGTTACGCCAATAATTTCACCCTTAAAATTTTCAAAGAAAATATCAGTGGTTGAAGTGATTTTTTGTTTTTTACTAAGAAAAGGCGCTATGATTAGGTGAGAAATACCCGGCGATTTAATAATAATTTCATATCTTTTTAGCTCTTTTAGATAATTACTGCCTAAATGAAGTTTAATTTTTTTATCTTTTTTCAGTAAATTTTGCGCTTTTTTGTTAAACTCTTCTAATTTTAATTTATCAGCCACAGCCAAAAACTTATTGGGCCAGAATCGGCGCAAAAATAAAAAAGCGTCTTGCCCCTCTTGACCAAATCCCAAAATTAAAATTTTCGCTTTTTTTAAACTGGTCAATTTCATATTTTAAAATTAACACAAAAAACCTTCTTTGAGAATAGACAAAATAGAGAATGTTTAAATTTTCCCCTCCCCTACAAAAATTACGCGATCGCGGAAATTTTGTATAGGAGTTTATATTTGTAAGTTTTGCAATAAATAAGGAATTTTTTTAGTTTTTTTCGCCTTAACCAAACCTAATTGAATTGCTTTTTTGGTTTCTTTGATAGTGCCGACACACTCAAATGGCTTAAATCCCCTCTTACCCAATAATTGTTGAAGCAAAGGAAGCAGTTTTTTATTTTCTAGCAAATCCTGATTAAAAATTTTTAATAAAGTTTTTTGGTCTAAAAAAGGATAAAACAGAAGATAAACAAATAAACATTTTGGACATTGACCACACCAGCGTTTTTTTAATTTTTTAGCCAAAACAACATTACAACTGGAAAAAACTGAAAAATACTGCGGATATTTAATCAACATTTTAGCAATTTCTAATTCAGAATAACGCCTTAGCGAACTGAAGTATTTAATATTTTTAACTAAATAATGTTGGCTATACCATTGGAATTTTTTCTCAAATTCAGAACTTTTTGACCATTGATGATTAATGATCTGATTAAGATATTTAACATTGCCCTCATCAGCGCTTTTTTCATTAGCAAAAGGGATTGACCGGCACTGAAACAAAACAGCGATTAATACGCTTAAAAAAGCTAAATAAGCCGAAAAAGGCGTATGGCCGTTTAAAAAACCGCGTTGATTTAACTTTAATAAAACCGGATCAATGGTTCGGTAAACAAAAATCGGTTTTTGACAACCCGCGATTTTCAATATCTCTCTGACAGTGTTTGTGGGGTTTAAAGAGAAACAAAGGATTTTTTTATTTTTTCTTTTTTTTATTAATTCTAAATTAACAATTGAATCCTTACCTCCGCTCACCGGCACCAAAACCCTCCTATACAAAATTTCCGCGATCGCGTAATTTTTGTAGGGGAAGGAATTTGAGGTTGTTGGAGAAATTATTTTAAGAAAATTTTTTATTCGCCAATCAATTTTATTTTCGTAAAAAAACTGTCCCATTCCTTTGATAATTAAATCGTACCACCATTTGATTTGTTGATTATCTAAATAGCCTGCCTGAATAATAATTTCCGGCGAACAAGTTGCTTTCCAATAACTAATCATCTCAATTAGTCCGAGATTAAAAATTAAATTATTCAAAACACCCTCCCCTGCCCCGACGATTTGTTTTTGAGAAACATTTTTGACAATTAGGGTTGGCGTAAATTTAATTTCTTGGCCGGTAATTGATTTGATACGAAAATCAAAAGAGATGGCTAAATTATTTTTGATTTTTCGCCAACTATATTTTTCGTAGATAAATTGCGGATATTTTTTTCTCAAATAAGTAAACTTCATTTTTATCCAAATAATCTAATAGTTAAACCAATCAAAGTCATTATTATGCCAATAATCCAAAAACGCATGGTGATTTGATAATGAGGCCATCCTTTAGCTTCTAAATGATGATGAATGGGCGCTGCTAAAAAAATTTTTTTACCCCTTAATTTTTTAGAAAGAAGCTGCAAAATTACTGAACCCGATTCAATAAAAAGAAGAAAACCAATTATGGGTAAGACCAAAACTGAATTGGTTAAAAAGGCAATCACAGTTGAGGTGGCGCAGAGTCCCAAAACGCCGCTTTCGCCTAAATAAAAGCGAGCTGGCGGAATATTATACCATAAAAAAGCCAATAACGCGCCCAAAATTACAACACAGAAAGCAGCAATATCAATTTGTCCTAAAAATAAAGCAATACCGGCAAAAGCCACAAAAATTGAAGCAAAAACGCCACCGGCCAAACCATCCAGACCATCGATTACACCGCCAGAATAAACTGCCAACATCACCAAAACAAAAATTGGTAAATACCAACCATCAATTTCCCAGTCGCCGAGCCCCGGAATATGAATCGTTGTCCATCCTAATTTATAATAAAACCACCAGGCGCCAACCAAACCAATTAAAGTTACCAGAATTAACCGTTTTTTTAAACTAAGCCCGCCACCAATATATTTTCCTTTGCCGAAGATTTGTAAAAGATCGTCGGTCAGGCCCAACAAAGAAGCGGTTAATAAAGTAAATAACGGCAGCCAGGTTTGATTACGACTTAAAAAATTTAATTTATCAAACCACCAAATATCAGTAATTTTAGAAATTAACCAAAATAGAAATATAGTCATTAGAACTGTGCTCCAAATTAAAATTCCGCCCACGCGCGGGATGCCCGTTTCTTTTTCTTGATGGAATTTTTGAAAAACAGAAACTTCTCCCCCGTCAATAGCTTTTTGTCTAACTTCTTTTCGCCAAAGTTTATTTTTATATAGAAAGCGAGTAAAAAAAGGATTAATTAAAAAAGCCGTTAAAAAAGCAGAAGTGCCCAAAGTAAAAATTTTAATTACATCAATCGCAACTTCTGGCAAATATAACATATTTTTATTTTTTATTTTACCATTGATAAGCGACTATTAGCCAGTTAAGTATTTTTTTCATTTCTACAAAACGATCATCACTACCATTGGCGCCCAAAACAAGATTAATTAAATAACCCTTATCTTTCGGCGCTACGGTCACCAAAAGCAAACAACCCCCTGCTCTTTCCGTATAACCTGTTTTGCCGCCTAAAATTCTTTTTTGCCAGCCATTTAAATCTTTTCCATTATTTAATAATTGATTTGTGTTAATTAGTTCTGGACCGTAAAGCGAATAACTGGGCAGAGAAAGAATTTGCCAAATTAAATCTTTCTCTAATAAATTTTTAGCAAATTTTGCCAAGTCACGAGCGGTTGAATAGTTTATTTCACTTATCGGTCTGGCCGGAACAAGATTTTCTGGATCAAGGCCAGATGAATTATAAAAGAAAGTGTTTTCCAACCCCATTTTTTTAGCTGTTTCATTCATTAAATTCACAAAAATTGTTTCATTTATTCCTTCATAATCGTTGGCCAGAGCATAGGCTGCCGCATTACTTGATTCCATTAATAAAGGATAAAGAAGATATTCGGTTGGAAAGACTTGACCAGCAACTAATTTTTTCTTGCTTTCGCCCGGTTGGCTGGCAGCCAATGTTGAAATGGTAATGTTTTTATTCAAATCATAATTTTCTAAAACAACCAGGGCTGTCATTAGTTTGGTTAAACTAGCAATTGGTCGAATTTCATCGCTATTTTGTTCAAAAAGAGTTTTTTCTCGGCCATTTTTATCAACAAACACAGAGATGGCTGACTTGGCTGTTAAATTTAATTCCGGCGCTCCTCTTTTTTTAAATGGTTTGGCTTCATTAAATTTTTCTTCTAAAACTAATTCCGCTTTAAATACCCGGGTTTGTTGGCTAAGGCTATACCAATAAAAAAAATTATTTAAATGTTTGTATCCTCCGCCAACATTAATTAAACACAGGGTTAGCAATAGTAAAACAAAAATGCCAATAGCTATTTTCTCGCGATAAACCATTTTTATAATTTTATTTCTTTTTGATAACTTTGATGTGAACTTCTTTTAATTGATTCTCTTCAACCCCTGAGGGCGCATCCATCATTAAATCGCGGTTGTCGCCAGTTTTAGGAAACGCGATTACTTCACGGATATTTGGTTCATTTAAAAGAATAGCTAAAAATCGATCAATGCCCGGCGCCATGCCGCCATGTGGCGGCACGCCATATTCAAAAGCCGATAATAAATGACCAAATTTTTTTCTAATATCTTCTTTTTTATGCCCCATTACTTCAAAAACTGATTCCAAAATTTTTGGTTGATGCGTTCTTAAACTACCGCCGCCAATTTCATAACCATTTAAAACCAAATCATATTGATAAGCCAAAATTTTTTCCGGGTGTTTTTTGATTTCTTCCAGATTGTCGGTTTGCGGCCGGGTAAAAGGATGATGTACAGCGTCCCAGCGATTTTCTTCTTTTTTCCACTCAAACATCGGAAAATCAACAATAAAACAAAAAGCCAGCTCATCAGGATTATTTTTATTATTTCTTAAATCCGGCTTATCGCTTTGATAATTTTTCATTGCTGTCGCATAAGAAATGCGCGGAAAAGGAATTTGTTTAATTCTCTTTTCGGGAAAGAATTTTTTTATTAAGGCGATGAAAAGGCCCTCCACTAATTTTAGAATATCTTCCTGTTCAATAAATGACATTTCTATGTCTAATTGAGTGAATTCGGCTTGTCGGTCGGCGCGCGGGTTTTCGTCGCGAAAACAGCGGGCAATTTGAAAATATTTTTCCAAACCAGCCACCATTAAAAGTTGTTTGTATTGTTGAGGAGATTGCGGTAAAGCGTAAAATTTTCCCGGTTGTAGGCGGGCTGGCACAATAAAATCGCGCGCGCCCTCGGGCGTGGCTTTGGTTAAAATTGGCGTTTCCACCTCAATAAACCCTTCATTGATTAAGAATTCTCGCATAAAATGAATGATTTTTTGTCGCCAAATGAGATTATTTTTCATTCTTTCTCTTCTCAAATCCAAATAACGGTATTTTAAACGTTTTTCTTCATTTATCTTATATCCATCATCATCAATATTAAAAGGCAAAGTTTTGGCTGAAGAAAAAATTTCCAAATTTTCAGCCACTAGTTCTACTTGACCGGTTTCAATTTTTGGATTTTGCATAGATCTTGGTCGCTCTTTAATTATTCCTTCAACGCTGATCACCCATTCTGGTCGTAATTTTTCAGCCAATTTAAAAAGTGGTTCATTTTCTCCTGAAAAAATCACCTGCAACAAACCGCTTCGATCTCTTAAATCAATAAAGAGAATTTGGCCATGCGCTCGCCAATTGTTTACCCAACCGCAAACCTTTACTTTTTGATTAATATATTTAGTTGTTTCTTTAATTGGTATTCTTTCCATAATTAAATAATTATATCAAAATTGCTTAAAATTACAAATTCCGCGGCGAATGCCGCGGTCTCTCTTTTTAACTATATTTTATTCCAACATTCTTAAGAATGTTGGAATGTTCTATAGTTACATTATTCTAACATTCTGCAGAATGTTAGAATGTTTTTACCAGGTGTTTTCTAGGTGTATTTAAGTATTTTCTAAATATTTTTTAACTTTGTCAACGATTTCTTGGGGCGTGAAGTCGGTTTTGATTAAGTAATCTTTGATGCCTAATTTTTTTGCTTTTTCGCGTTTTTCTGGATGGTCATAATTAGAAAAAGCGATCACCGGCACTGAGGCAAATTCTTTTTGGCCGCTAAACCACTCCATAAAGCCAATGCCATTCTTTTTGGGCAATAAAATGTCTAACAAAATTAAATCCGGCTTAATTTTCGGCACCGCCTCAATCGCCTCTTCGGTAGAGCCCGCTAAAAACGCTTCAAACCCCTCTTTTCTAAACTTCTCTTGATACATCTCACCTAACATTTTTTCATCTTCAATAATTAATATTTTTTTCATATTTTTTAATTTTAATTTTTTAATTTATTTTATGGGTAATTCTACAATAAATGTGCTGCCTTTGTCTTTGCCAGTTGATTCTACCCAGATTCTGCCGCCATGGGCTTCAGCAAACTTTTTAGCCACGTACAAACCAATGCCCGTGCCGCTTACATTGAGTTCTGTGCCAGCGGAAGCGCGCGAAAACATCTCAAAAAGTTTATTGATTTCTTCCTGTGTCATTCCCTCGCCTGTATCAGCTACCGCAATTTTTAATTTTAAATTTTCAATTTTTAATTTTATGGTTATTCCGCCCTGTTGAGTGTATTTTATCGCATTATCAATCAAATTTAAAATCACCTGCCTTAATTTATCTTTGTCCGCGGTAATCGGCGGCAACTTTTCTTTTGGTTTTACTATCTTCAAATATAATCCCTTCTTCTCCGCGTTAATTTTTAATTCACTAACAATATTTTCAATTAATTCTCCAATAGAAATTGGCTCCCATTTAAACTCTATTCGACCCGCCTCTAATCTGGAGATGTTCAATAAATCATTGACTAATTTAATCAATCTTTCATTGCTCGCATAAACATTTTCCATTGGCTTTTGCATTTTTCCCGGTAATGGCCCATAAGTGCCCTCTAAAATCATTGAAATATACCCCTTGATAGCGGTCAAGGGCGTCCTCAACTGATGGGAGGCAATAGAAATAAACTCTGACTTGGCCTTGGACAACCTTTCTACTTCTTGCCTTAAACTAATTTCTCTTAAGGTGGCTTTAATGAGGTAATAGCCAAATAAACAAAAGAGGATAAAGATAGCGCCATTTAGGATTTTAAAGCTCAATTGGGGCGCAGTGATGGTTTGGATAATCAAAAGAAGGACAATAAAACAAACCAAGATTTCAGTTAAAATGACCTTGATATCAAACAACTGTTTCTTAACAATGGCATAGGCAGTAAAAGCGAGAAAGAAGATAGAGGAATAATTTCCCAAGCGGTAATATTGTTGACTGCCAATAATAAAAGGTAAAAAACTATTGAAAAACAATATTGAACCAATAAAAATCCCTAAACCAAGAAAAAAATATTTAAATTGTTGCTTTTCAATATTTCCTGCCTTTTTATATCGTTTAAAAATATTAAAGAAAAAAAGACCCACTAACACAAGGAAAAATGTTCCAAAAAAAGGAAGAAACAATTTCCCATAAACGACATCAAATCCCCATGGCTGAATGACTATTTTTTTAACCATTAAAGATGTAAAAAGGATTAAAATTGTCAATAAAGCACCTAAAGAGAATAATGTTAAAGAAATTTTTGATGAAATTTTTCTCTCTTCAGGAAAACTCAAAGAAAAAAGGAATAAAAAAATTATCCACCAAAGCACTGCTCCATAAGTAATTTTAGTCAAAAGTATAGCCAAGGAAGGATTAGTAAGCGGGAAAAATTCAGACAAATAAGCACTCCCTATGAATAAAGTAGTAAAAATACAAATAAAAAGGAAATAACAATTAACATTCCTTTTTCTATCTTTGAAATAAACTAAAAAACCAAGGAACAAACTCAACAAGGTAATAATACTTACCAAAATTATCTCCCAGAGCGGAGTCATGAAATTAAATTACCATTTTTGGTTTTGGCCGTGATATATCATCTTGAAATAGTCCTTGACCAGAAAGAAAAATTTTAACTTGTGGCAAAACCCTGTCCGGGCTAATCCGATAAGCATCTTGATAATCAATGTTCGTTTTTAATAAACATTGATGCACAAGGTTTTGATATTTTCTTTCTAAATCGGCTTTTTCTTGGGGTGTGGGTTTTAGGTTGGGTTTTAATTCCAAATAAACTACCAATTTTACCTCTAAATTTTTATTGGTTTGAGTGGTAAGTTTAAAACTTTTTATTTCTTTGGCTTCTGGCATATTTAACAAGGGAGATAAATTTTGAGGTGAAATTTTAGCGCCTGAAAAAATAGTAATCATATCATCGCTTCTTCCTAGAAAGATAAGAAATGGCCATTTAAAATATCCTTTTTGCCAACCTTCTTTTTCGAGTAAAGCAGGAATAGTGTAGCCACAACTTTTTAATTTTTTTTCCATTTCTGAAAAAGAAACAATTTTTGCTGAATCCCCTATTTTATATCTAATTATAGGTACCAGGCTGGCAGTAGCGGTAACAAGTAGATTATCTTCTTTTTCTTCTAAAAATATACTAAGGGGATTATATTGAAATAAGGAAAAAGGGGATTTTTGATCAAGCAATATTGATCTGAATTTCTCATCTTTTTTTGCTATTTTTTGAATTATCATTGGTAAAAGGGGTGTAAATCCTATTAATCCTGTATCTCCGGCAGCAAGAAGATTAAAAATTCGCCAACCCTCTTTTCTTTCAGGATCAATTTTGGAAAGAATATACTCTTGAAAATCTTCTGATAAGTACTCACCCCCTAATTGGAGTTTTAAATTAAGTTTTTCCCATTTTATTCCTTGTTCATCTCCTTCATCTAAAATTTTTCTTAAAAATGACGGAATAGTACTGATAATTACTTGGGAATAATTTTCTCCTACTTCTTTTAAAATTTTCAAAACCATTTGAGAATCACAGCCGGTAGTGACATAAGTGATGTTGTATTTTCCGAGCACTCTTCCCATTAATAAATTAATAGTATAACCAAATGACCAAACACCTAAAGGAGTAGTGTTTATAAAAAGAGTGTTATTTGAAGGTGAACAAATATCCCACATGTAATCAAGCCAACTGAGCCATCCTTGAAAAGCAGAAAAAAATATTTTTCTCCGATACAAAAATGGAGTAGGAATTCCAGTAGAACCAGAAGAAAAACATATTCCAAAAACTTTGTCAAACTCTTTACCGGTTAAATCAGCGAGGGAATATTTATGAAGAAAATTTTTTTTAGAACTAATTGGTACTTTTTCTTGAAAATCTTTTAAATTTTGAATTGTTTTAGGGTCAACATTGTGTTTTTTGAGAAAATCCTTGTAAGCCGGCACTTTCTCTGCTGCCTCATGGAAGGTTCTTAAAGCCATTTTTTCTCCTTTTTTCTCCCAAAAGGAAGCTGGCATTGTGGTCATAAACCAAATTGCCCTTTTTGGGTTAGACATGATAAAGTTTTGCATTAAATCTCCTATCTTGGACATAGATTTAAAAATGATTAATTATTATACCACAATATAAAAATTCAAAGAAACCCTCTAAAATCATTGAAATATACCCCTTGATAGCGGTCAAGGGCGTCCTCAACTGATGGGAGGCAATAGAAATAAACTCTGACTTGGCCTTGGAAAGTCGATCAACTTCTTCGTACAAATGTTGAATTTCTTCACGCCTCTTTATTTCTAAAAGTACAGATTTGATTAAAAAAATACCTGCAATACTAACAAAAGATAACAAAATAATATTTATTAATTTTTCTTGCCAATTTTCAGCTAAAAATATTTTAATTAATAAAAATATCCATATTGAAAAAGTCAATAATTCAGTAGCAATAATTTTAATATTAAGAAAATGGTACCTTATAATAACCCAAGCAACTGCAATAGTTAGAAATAAGGTATATAATGTAATCAAATTTGTTAATTCGAATTTCGAAAATAAAACAGGTAATAATAAATTTGTTATTAAACTAAAACTTATAAAGAAAAAAAGTCCAGATATTAATATTCGATTCAATTTTTTAATTAATATATCTTTAGCTTGTTGATATCTTTTAATAATTTTAATAAAGGCCAAAATTAAACATCCCAACAAGAAAAATGAGTATAGCCAAATTCCCCAACCAAAAATTATCTCAGAAAAATTTTCTTTTATAATAATATCTTTGACCAAAAAAGATGAAGAGGAAATAAGGATAGATATAATAGCTAAAACTAAGCTTATTATAAATAATTGTTTATTTGGTTTATCATCTGAAGGAAAAACTTCTGTAAAAAGTAGAAGGGCCCAAACAGCGATAGTTGTGCTAATAAAAATTAATCGGTTGCACCAAAGAACAATTTCTGTATTTTTTTCAAAATTAGAAAAATAATTAACAATAATCCACGTAACAATTCCTAGTGTCATTAAAAAGAAATACTTACTTGAACGCAAACTAAAACTATGAACTAAGATTAAGATAGCTAAAAGTAAATTAAAAATAACCCCTAATAATAAAATTAAGAAAGGAAAAGAAATAGTCATATATACTATTGGGTAATTATATCATAAATATAAAAAATAAAAACCCTATTCACTTAATATTTTGAATAGGGTTTTTGTCTTCTTACCCTACCACATATTGATAATATGTGGGGTTTTTTTGATAAACCGAACTAAGTTGGTCTTTGATTGGAATAATAATGGGTATTGATGGTGAACCCATATATTCCATTACAGGTCCAATTTCTATTAGCGACCAACCCAACCATTGCAGTAATTTATAAGCATTTAAATCCATTCCGGCCACATAAAAATCAATTTTTTCAATCAATGCAAACAAATAAAGTGCCTTATAAAGACCCCACGATATTCTTTTGCCTCTGGCAGTTTTTTTAACTGCTAAACTGCCAATTTCTGCTGATTTAGCATCAAACAACATTTTAATTAAACTTTCACTTTCTGCAAAAAACTTATTTTCCCAAACAGCCAATGTTTCAAATGGTGGTCCTGGAGTAACCCTAACAGTTCCCATTAATTCCTCTCCATTCAGCAACGCAACAATATAAATTGATGGCTCGGGATCTGGTATAATTCCATCTGGGTAGGGCGTGGTTATATACCCTACTTCCAAATAAACATCATGTCTTAATTTTTTTGCTTCTTTAATCTGTTTTCGATCATTAATTGTCTGGAATACTATTCCATCTTTTTGATGTAATTTCATTATTAAACTTGGTTCAATTTTTTCAATTTTCATGACTCTCTCCTCCTTTTTTATTTTTATTATTTTCTATCTATCTATCTATCTATCTATCTATCTTTTTTCCAGTTTAAGGTTTAAATTATCAAAGAACAAAAACTTAGGAGCTATTATTGGCTTCCTTTTCTTAATTATAAAAAGAATAATTTCATTTGTCAAGAGAGAGGATGTTAAACCAACAGACGATGAAAGAGATGGGATTGGAATTTTCCTAGAGATAACTTTTTTTAATAAATTTTTATTAAAATAAGATGGAACTTTTTTAACATAACGAATTAAATTTATCTTTTTAGTTTTTGGATCATATTGAAAGTATTTTTCGAGTGTCATTCCTTTAGGAGAAAAACAAAAAATACTTGCTCCCCAGCCAATATTGGCGCCCATAAATAAATATTTATTTTGTTTTCTAGCTTCTTGGGCTAGTAATATAGAAATTTCATGGTTTAAGTATTCAATCTCATCGACTACAATATCAGATTTTTTAACAAATTCACTTACATTAAATTTATTTACACCTTTATCAAAAATTGTTATTTTAATTTTAGGATTAATTAAAGTTAACTCCCTAGCGATAACTTTTGCTTTATTTTTACCAAAGGTTTTAAAATTGGCGCCAAATTGACGATTAGTATTACTTGGTTCAAAAGCATCTGGATCAGCTAAAACAAACTTACCTATTCCAAAACGAACAAGTCTTTCTGCTAAAAGCCCACCATCAGCGCCTAAACCAGCTATGCTAATTGATGTTTGAGCTAATTTTTTCTGTTCTTTTTCTGATATAAATCCTATATTTCTTTTGAACAACTTTTGATAATTCATATTAAATATGATATCACATTCAAAAAATTAAGAAAATACAATAAAAACAAACTATAGATTTACAAAATATAAATTTCCGAAACTTAATAGTACTTATTAATGAGATTTTTTTATCTCTAAAATAAACTGAAATTCCTAAAAACAGACTCATTAAAACAATAACAACAACTAAAAGTATTTCCCAAATTGAGATCATAAAATCTAAATTAATAATTTAGGCTTTGCTCTCTTTTTATCTTCTTCAAACGGTCCTTCTTTGTATAGAAATATCTTAACAATAGGTGAAGCCAATTCCGGATTTAACCTGTAGGCATCGCGATAATCAAAATTATTTTTAAGTGAAAAAGGGACACGTCCATTTTTGGGGACCAGGTTAAACAATGACGGCATCTTGAGGTGTTACCAAAGTATCTCATCTTGTGCAGGTTTTGTTAAAATTTTCTTGAGTAAATAATTGATTTTAAACCTTTACGCTTTTACGCTAATGTTATTCTTTTGATTTGGTTATATTGTAAACTTCGGGGTGTTTTTCTAGAATTTGCAAATATTTCATAAATTGGTTATACATTTTTTTCTCGTGATTAATGATGCGGTCTTGATAACTTTGCTCTATATTATCTCTAATTATTTGAATGGCTTCTTCATGATTCTTGCCGGAACGGTCTACCCAAGCCTGATATTTATCAATTAAAGTAACAATTAAATATTTATCTAAAAGTTCAAGATTTATGGCTTCAGCGGGTAAATCGCCATTAATCATGGCTGGATCATAGCCTTCTAAAGTATGATGAGAACTGGCCACAATAATTAAATCTTGAGGTATATCTTTATCGCCATATTTTTTAAGTAATTGATATGTCCAATAATCATGTTCCCGCCATAAATCTATTAACCGGTGTTTATTTAAATCTAATTTTTCTTCAATAATCGCCTTTTTCTCTTTGTAAAAAATATGTAATGTTAAGGTCTCTAAATACCTTTTAATTTCGTCCTTATTAGAAAAATTTTCAATCTCAATTGCTTCGTCAAGAGTTAATTCTCTGATTTTTTTATTTTTAAATTTCGGATCTTGCGGGTTAAAATACTCTGTATTAAACATTTGGTTAATAATAATTTTTCTTTGTCTTTTATTTGCTTCAACCGGACCTGATTTACCAATATCATGGAATAAACAAGTCAATTTTATTTCAGAAAGGTTAAAATTTATTTTTTCTTTTTCAATATCTTCCCATAAAATTTCAACAATTTGTTCCATTTTAACCGCATCTTCAAAGTGGGACTCTGGCAAATTGGATAATTCAACCAAACGTTCAAAAAGTTCAGGAAATTTTTCTATTTCAAAATCAACTTCGTGAAATTTTTTAAAGACATATTCGGTGCCGGTCCGCTCTTTTGTTTCAAATTTCGCTTCTTCTTTGTTTGTAGGTATTTTTTCGTAATTCATAGGTTTTACTTTAATTATTTTTAATTATTTTAATTATATTTATATTATAACCATAAAACCAAAAATAAACAATAAACAAACCAAAAACAATAACCACAATTCTCCAACTCTCAATTAGTTATTCAATTAGTTACTCAATTAGTTGCCACTAATTCAATCAACTTCAATTTCTGACACCAAATCAGGCGTAGGCATTTTTTGGTGTCATTATTATTTAAATGGTGGATAAAAAATAAAGTAAAAATAAAAGATAAAAAATAAATAAAAATAAAAGGTGAAAATAAAAGGGCGACGCAGCGCGTCGCCTTTTTTAAACTTATTTAATTTTTCAAGATTTCAATCAAGAGGAGTCAGTCCCTCACATTCTAAAATAAATTCATAAATTTCGAATAATAATTTAATGTTTGCTGCAATTAGTTCATCGCTTTTTTTAAGCAAATCACGAACTTCTTTCTTCATTTGTCACCTCCCCCTTCTGTTTTTTGTTTTTTGGTCAAACCTTCTAATTCTAAAATTTCCACTATTACTTCCCGATTATCGGGTTTGACCAGTTTCAAATGGCCGCCCTCCATAATAGTTTTAGCCACCAAAAGTAGCAGTTTTACTGCCACGGTAGCTAAAGCAGGAATTTTTAAATTTAGTTCCTTCATCACCTGCTCGTACACTTCAATTTCCGCTTGGCCCAAACGTACTATTACCGTCAGCCGATCATCTTTTCCCATTTTCCACCTCCTCTTGGTTTTTTTATTAAAGAACCTTGTTAGATCTTAAAGAATAGCAAATTCTACAAAATAAGTCAATTAAAATAAAAAGAGGTGGTGAGCTTTCACCGCCTCTTTGTCGCTTTATTAAAGAGCATAACAAATCACTGGCTGCGGCGCTAAGATGACTTCAGCACCAGCGAGGATTTTAATTATTGTTTCCACCACTATGGCGGTTGTCAAATAAGTGGTGGTTCCCAGTTGCGGAAATGACAGTTTGCCACTCCTTATTTCCTCGCCATATTTTTTCAAAAACTCTTTTAACGCACTATTATCTGGAATCCCTTTAAGAGTTTTATTAATTAACATTTCATAAAATTCAAATCCATAAATTTTTTTACCCTCAAAGATTTCAATCAAAGATGGAGTTTGTGGCGTTAAAATCAAACAATAAGCTATCCAGCCGCAATTAAGCGGATGAAATTCAATCTTATCGTGTTTTCGTGCTGCTTCGCTAATCAACCACATTGCTTGATTAGGATCAGCCATATTAACAATAAAATCATTTCTTTCTACTGCCGCACTAATATCTTCTTGTCTGCGGAGGAACTGCGGATAAACCTCAGTCTCAGCCTCGATATTGATTTCCTGAATTTTTTTGGCAGTTACTTCTGCCTTGTTGAAACCAACATCAAGCTGATTAAAAACCTGACGATTCAGATTATGTACTTCCACCTTATCGCCATCCCAAAGTTCAAAATGGCAAAATCCAGTTCGGCTGGCTAAAACCGCAATTTGACTGCCCAAACCGCAACCAACTAGTAAAACTCTTGCTTGTTTAATTTTTTCTTGTGTTTCTGAAGAAATTAATCCCCAATTTCTTTCATAAATTTCCATTCTTTTTTCCCTCCTTTTTTCTATTTGGGCAATTACCCGTGGCATAATTTCTGCCACAATTTCCGGTCTTCCTGCTCTTCTTTTCATTTATTCCTCTATTCCTCCTTTCTTAATTTATTTTTTAAATAGCTAATTAAGATAATTATTGTATATTATACTTAAAACCAATAATTTTGTCAAATAGAAATTTTAGTCTTAAAAATGTTTTGACAAACTATAAATGTCGCCGGCGCCCATAATGATTAAAATATTAAAATGAGAGAAATTTTTCTGTAAATAAGATAGAATTTTATTTTTCTTTAAATAAATTACATTTTCTCTGGCTATTTTTTTGACTAATTTTTGAGCGTTAACTTTGGCTTTAATTTGCGGATTTTCTCGGCCAGCCACACTATAAATATCAGTAATAATTACCTGATCAATTGGACAATGTTGAAAAACTTTCACAAAATCATTAAATAAATAATAGGTCCGTTGATATTGATGGGGTTGAAAAACACACCAGATTTTTTTATCAAAATATTTCTGGCGCGCCGCTTCTAAAGTTGCTTTTATTTCAGCTGGATGATGACCATAATCGTTAATGATTTTTAATTTCAAATTTTTAATTTTTAATTCTAGCTCTTCAAAACGGCGCCAAGCGCCTCTGTATTGGCTGAGTGTATAAAAAGTGATCTTGTTGGGAATTTTTAATAATCGAGCAATAGTTAAAACCGCTAAACTATTGGCCACATTATGTTCGCCGGGAATTTTTAAAATTTTTCTTAATTTTTTACTTTCTGGTTGGCTGAGAGAATAATTTTTTATTTTAATCGGTAATTGCACAATTTGTTTTTGTAGTTGGACAATGTCTTGGTCATCTTTATTGGCCACCAAAATACCGCTAAAAGACAAACGAGAAATAAATTGTTTAAAAGCGTTAAAATAATTTTTAAAATTTTTATAATAATCCAAATGATCAGGGTCTAACGAAGTTAAAACAATAATATCAGGTGAATAGTTTAAAAACGAAGCGAAATGCTCGTCAGCTTCAATTACCAAAAATTGGCTTTTTCCGGCTCGATAATTACTATTGCCAAATTCTTTTAATTTTGTACCAACAATAACTGTCGGGTCTAATTTTGCTTTAGTTAATAAAAGGCCTATCATAGCGGTAACAGTGCTTTTGCCATGTGTGCCGCAAACGGCAATAGTCAAATAATCTTGGGTTAATTCACCTAAGGCTTGAGGATAAGAAAGAATTTTTAAATTTAATTTTTGGGCAGCTTGTAATTCTGGGTTGTTGGCTTGAACGGCTGGACTATAGACAACCAAATCTAAATTTTTATTAAGATTGCTTTTTTTATGCCTGCCAATTAAAATTTTTGCCCCTTTTTTCTTTAATAGTTCAGTAATTTCCGAGATAACCAAATCAGAACCGCTAACTTGATGGCCTTGATTTAAATAATGTTGGGCTAAAGCAGAAACGCCAATACCGCCAATACCAATGAAATGAATACGCATTTTTTTAGTTTTTAATTTTAAATTTTTAAACTTGTTTTAAGGGAATGCTTTCTAAAACTAAATAGTCTGGGCCAGATCTTTTCAATTGACTTTCCATCACTTCAATTGAATTAACTTCAAAACTTAAATCAATTTCTTCATCAATAATGGGTCGTTCTTCAGGTTCAATTTGACGAAAAGCCCAGGTTTTTAACCGGCCCAAAGTAATATGAGGTAAATAATTTCGTTTCTCTTTTTCTTTAACAATTGTTTGGAAAAGGATATTCTCTAAGTTATTTTTTAAATTAGTTAAAATTGGCGATTTCTCTCCCTCAACCCAAATCATGCGTGGCGGTTTGTCAGGCGGACCATAAATAATTCTTTTTAAAGCAATTGAAAAAGGACGATATTTATTTACAACTTCTTTAGTAATTTTTAAAAGATTTAAAATTTCTTCATCAGAAAGATAACCCAGAAAAATCAAGGTTATATGCAAATTATCTTTTTTTGTCCAACGACAAGGCAATTCCGGCCATTTTTCTTGAAAGGAGCTTAGTTCTCTTTTTATTTCTTCAGGCAAATTTATAGCAATAAAAATTCTATGTTTCATATATATTAAATTAAAAAAATTTTAACATAAAATTAACCCTAATTCAATCCAATTTAAACCCAAACCTAGGCAAATACCCAGACCTTAATACATCTAGCCCTAAACTTAAGAATCCAAACTTAAACAACTTAGAGCTTAATTAAAACACAATTAGAACACAATTAGAACCTAATAAAACCTATAGAACCTAATAAAACCTAATTAATAATTAAAAATAAAAACTTAATCTAGTTAGTCCTTTTATTATTATTATTATTGTTATTATTGACACCAAATCAGGCGTAGGCATATTTTAGTGTCATCACCGCTGATTATATTAATTATATTATTTGATTATATTATTCCAATTAATCTAAATTAATCTAAATTAATCTAAATTAAAATAGCGACGCAAAAATTCCTCGTTGTCAATCTCTTTTGCTCGGATTAATAAAATATAAGGTTGAATGTTAAAAATGGCTTTAATAAATTCGATTTCATTTTCACATTCATAAGGGTAGACAAAAACACTTTTCTGAATTTTATAAAATCCCAATTCTTTAAGTTTCTCCCGCAAAACTTCCCGAGCAAGTTTCTTTTTGTTTGGAATATCAAAAATTACAATTCTCCAAATTTTATCCCATTTTTTAGGTTTTGGGATTACTAAATCTTGAAATTTATATTTTAAAACTTTTTCTTCTCCTTTTTTAGTAATTTTAATAATAGTTTCTCCATTTTTTGTTTCTTTAAATTCTATTATTCTTTGTTTCCTCATTCTTTTTAAAGCAGCTCTTAATCTTCTTTGGTCATATTTTTTCCACTCTTCAACAAGTGGCTTCGCAGCAATTAAAACTCCAGGGGCCACCATAGCTAAAGTCAAAAAAGCTCCTCCAGCTAAAGCCAATAAAACTTTCTTAGTAATTTCTTTTGTTTGTTTTACCCTTTCTGCTTGTTTAATTCTTTTTATTTGTTTTGGTTCCATTGATTTTGTTTTGGTTCCATTGATTTTGTTTTGGTTCCATTGATTTTATTCTAACAACTTTTTTTCTACTTGACAACAAATTAGGCGTAGGCTTTTTTTGGTGTCAGATTTGTTTTTTTGTTATTTTTTTAAATTTTTAAAATGTTATAGATTAAGTTAAATAAAATTAAGTTAATGTTGTAAAATTAAGTTAAAATGTTGTAAAATTAATTAAAGGGAAGATTGATAAGCCATCCGGGGTCTTTCTTTGGTGTTTCAACTCTATCTTTAGAAACTTCATTAGCGCTAAAATCAGTTCGTTTCCAAGTGAAAGATTCTTTCTCTAAAATGTCTACCGATTCAGAAGCACCAACTCGGGCTATTGCACCTAAATATACGTATTGCACCTAAATATACAAAGTATTTAAATATAAAGGCAGAATTATTGTAAAATAAAAGTAATAAAAAAAGAGATAAGTTAAAAAATAAAAAAGAGATAAATTTAGAAAGATGATCGAGGCGCTTTTATATAAAAAACTAAAGAGAAAAAAGGTTGTTTCGTCCCGAGATAGGGTTTCTGGTGTTATGATCCAATGTCAAAATTGCGGCCATTATTGTCGAATTGCACTGGGAAAAAGAGGTATTTGCGGGGTTCGCGAAAATATTAATGGCAAGTTATATGCCTTAAATTATGGCAAATTAGCAGCTATTAATATTGATCCTATCGAAAAAAAGCCTTTTTATCATTTTTTACCAGGCAGCCGCTCTTTATCAATTGCCACAGTGGGTTGTAATTTTGTGTGCAAAAATTGCCAAAATTTTGATATTTCTCAAGCGCCCAAGCCAAATAAACCAATTACTGGTGAAGAATTATCGCCAGAACAGATCGTTGAAACTGCTATTAAAAATAACCTGCCCAGCATTTCTTACACTTATGTAGAACCAACCATTTTTTTAGAATATGCTTTGGAAACTATGAAATTGGCTAAAAAGGCTGGTTTAAAAAACAATTGGGTGTCTAATGGTTTTATGTCAAAAGAATCAGCGAAATTAGTTATCCCCTATTTAGACGCTAATAATATTGATATTAAAAGTTTTGATGACAAATTTTATCAAGAAAATTGCGGCGGCCGGCTTCAACCGGTTTTAGATACAGCAAAATTAATGAAAAAATCTGGTGTTTGGGTGGAAATTACAACTTTGGTTATCCCAACCTTAAGCGATTCAAAAGAGATGTTTAGAAAAATTGCTGAATTTATTTATAACGAATTAGGGCCTGAAACTCCTTGGCATATTTCTCAATTCTGTGGCACGATTTCTTGGAAACTTCAACATTTGCCTGATACGCCAGTTGAAACACTACAAATGGGTTATAAAATTGGCAAAGAAACTGGTCTAAAATATGTTTACACCGGCAACGTGCCAGGCTTGCGTTCTGAAGATACTTTTTGCCCAAAATGCAACACTTTGTGTATTAACCGTTTTGGTTACTCAATAAACAGATATGATAAAAATGGCCAATGTCCAAAATGCGGCACCTTTTTAAATCTTATATTAAATTAAAAACAAACCTGACCACTTATTTTGCCATGGCAAAATAATGCGTCACAATTATTCAAAAAAATAAAATAAAAAATAAACTTAAATTATGATAGTTTTTGCTTGTATTTCACCTCATCCGCCCATAATTTTACCTGAGGTTGGTTCGTCGGAAGATAGGGCTCAGGTTAAAAATACAATTGAGGCGTTAGAAAAATTAGGCGAGAAATTAAAAGAATTAAAGCCTGATAAAATAATTATTTCTGCTCCTCATCAGGACTGGGGATTTAATGTACCACTTTTCTTTTTAGCCAAAGATTTTGAACAGGAAATTGAACAACATCTCATTGGCTTAGAATCGCCTCAATTTTATTTTGAAAAAGGAAAAGAAGTTTATTTAAAAATTAAAAATTTAAAATTAAAAATTGCCCTCATCGCCAGTGGCGATTTGTCTCATTGTCTAAAGCCGGATGGTCCTTATGGATTCCATCCTGACGGTCCAAAGTTTGATCAGGAATTTATTGAGGCTCTAAAGAAAAAAGATGTTGAAAGAATTTTGAAATTAGATGAATTGTATCCCGATGCTGGCGAATGCGGCCTGAGATCTTTTTGTTTCTTTTTGGGAATTTTAGAGGCCTCTGGGATAAATTATCAACCCGAAATTTTGTCCTACGAAGGCCCTTTTGGCGTCGGCTATTTAGTGGCAAATTTTAGATTAAGTCGATGAGATAAATCTCATCTTCATCTTCGTTTTCGCTACGTGAAAACTCGATAAATGAACTTAATTGAAATAAAAAACGCTCAAAAAATTATCTTTGTTGGCGATACTCATGGCGATTGGGAAGCGAGCCAAAAAGTGATTAAGGATTATTTAAAGAAAGGAAGCAAAATTGTTTTTTTGGGAGATTATGTTGATCGAGGGCCTTATTCGAAAGAAAATTTAGATTTTTTACTAAAAACCAAAGAAAAAAATCCAGATCAAATTTATTTATTACAAGGAAATCATGAAGGGTATAGAATTCTACCATTTTCTCCAGCCGAATTCTGGCAAAGTTTAAACAATATAGATTATCAAAAATATTGTTTAATTGTTGAAAAATTTCCTTTGGTGGCAATGGCCAAAGATATTATAGCGGCTCACGGAGCCTTGCCTAATATAGAAAACTTAGAAGAGATAAATCAAATAAAAATTGGCGATGAAATGTGGCGGACTATCGCTTGGGGCGACTTTCTTGATGAGCCGGGAGAAAATTTGGGTATCGATTTTTTTACCGGTCGACCACAATTTGGCGAAGATTATTTTTTAAAACTAATGAAAAGATTTAATAAAAAAGTTTTCATTCGTTCTCACCAACCCGATGCCCCCCAATTTATGTTTAATGATCGTTGTTTAACTATTTTCACTTCTATGGCCTATAGACGCGAGCGAACCATTGCTATTTATGACTGCAGAAAACCAATAAAAACTGCCAAAGATTTAGAGATTATTAAAATTTAAAAAATAAAAAAATGAATAATTACGTTTCATTAGCCAAATTGGCGGTAGAAACTTTTATTAAAGAAAATAAAATTATTGCCCCGCCCCGCAATTTACCAAAGGAATTTTTTGAACAAAAAGCAGGGACATTTGTTACGATTGAAAAAAATGGCGAACTAAAGGGCTGCATCGGGACTTATTTACCCTTGCGACAGAATATTGCCGAAGAAATTATTTATAACGCTATTGCCGCTGCTACTGAAGATTATCGCTTTGCGCCAATTCAAAAAAATGAACTCTCCAATCTTTCTTACACTGTCTATATTCTCCATCCGCCTCAATTAATCAAAGATTTAAAAGAGCTGAACCCTAAAAAATATGGTATTATTGTTAAAACCGCGCCTCTTAGTCAGCCTGATGGTATGGATGTGATTTTTAATGGCCATTTAGTGCCCAAAACCGGCTTGTTACTTCCAGATTTAGAAGGCGTTGAAACAGTTGAAAAACAAATAATTATTGCCTGCCAAAAAGGAGGGATTGATCCCTTGAAAGAAAAAATTTTTATTTATAAATTTACAGTAGATAAATATGAATGAAAAAATTGCCAAAATTCTCAATGAAATAGCCGATTTATTAGAAATTAAAGGCGTTGCCTTTAAACCAGCGGCTTATCGCAAAGCAGCCCACTCTTTACTTAATTTAAATCAGAATATCTCTTTAATTTTTAAAGAGAAAAAAATCAAGGGTATTAAAGAAATACCAGGTATAGGAAAAAGTATTGCTAAAAAAATCGAGGAATATATAAAAACAGGCAAAATTAAATATTTAGAAGAATTAAAAAAAGAAACGGCTATTCGACAAATTATCACCCATTATTTTCAAACCAAGGGCGTCTCTTTAAAAGAATTAAAAAAGAATGCCAAAAAACGAAAAATAATCTATTCGCGTTTTACTCGTCCGGCCAAACAGCTTTTAGAACTGGCTGGTTCGGTCGAAAAAGCAAACCAAGCTATCTCTACGGTGGCAGAATGGGCTAAATCGCGCGGTTTAGATTATGCCATTGAAACAGTTTTTAAAAAGTGGTTAGAATTAGATCGACTAAAACCCAAAGAAATTGTTAAAAAACCTTATTATCAAGGCAATCCAATGGTTTGGTCAGAAACAAGAAAGAAATGGTATGTTATTTCGCCTGAAGGAGAATGGTTAGAATTTGCTGATAAAGAATCAGAAATTGAATGGCGAATTGTCACTTAATATATGGAAATTATTTTCATCGGCACATCAGAATTTGCGGCAATTATTTTAGAGGAACTGATTAAAAAAAACTATCAGCCAATTTTAGTTATTACCGCGCCAGACAAACCAGTGGGAAGAAAACAAATTATTGCTCCCCCACCGGTAAAAGTCGTGGCAAATAAATATAATATTCCTGTTGAGCAATCGTCAGAAATTAAAAATTTAAAATTAAAAATTAAAAATTTAAATCCGGACTTGGGAATTGTGGCATCTTTTGGTCAAATAATACCAAGCGAAATATTAAATATTCCTAAATTTGGCTGTTTAAATATTCATCCTTCTTTATTGCCAAAATACCGCGGGCCGTCTCCAATCCAAGCAGCAATTCTTAATGGCGACAAAGAAACAGGTGTTACAATTATCAAAATGACAGAAAAGGTTGACGCTGGCCCAATTGTTTCTAAAATTAAATATAAAATAACTAATAATAAAATTAATTATCCAGAATTACATAATCAATTAGCTAAAATGGGCGCTGATTTATTAATTAAAACAATTCCTTTGTGGACAAAAGAAAAAATTAAAGAAAAGTTACAAGATGAAAAAAAAGCAAGCTATACTAAAATCCTAAAAAAAGAAGATGGCTTAATTAATTGGCAAGATCCGCCAGAAGTAATCGAAAGAAAAATTCGTGCGTTAAATCCTTGGCCGGGCACTTATACCATTTATCACGGAAAAATGTTAAAAATATTAGAAGCAGAAATTATTAATAACCAATTAATCATTAAAAGGGTCCAATTAGAAGGAAAAAAACCAATGGAATTTAAAGATTTCTTTCGCGGTCATCCTGATTTTAATATTTAAAAATTAAAAATTATGTTAAGTTATAGCGATTTAAAAAAAGGGGTTCAGATTATTATTGATAACGAGCCATATGAAGTTTTAGAGGCCTTTCCTCAAAGGTATGCCCAAAGAAAACTAATGATCCAAACAAAATTAAAAAATTTAATTACAGGCAATGTTATCAATAAAACTGTCCATCAAGGTGAAACATTTGAGGAGGCTGATTTAGAAAAAAAAGAAATAAAATTTATTTATCGCCATCGTGGAAAATTGGTCTTCGCTGATATAAAAAACCCTGCTTACCGTTTTGAATTGACAGAAGAACAAGTTGGTTTGAACAGTCAATTTCTTAAACCCAATCAAGTTTTGACTGGTATTAAATTTAAAGAAAAGTTTATTAATATTATTTTGCCAATTAAAGTTCAATTAAAAGTTATTGAGGCGCCACCGGGCGTTAAGGGCGATCGGGCGCAGGGTGGCACAAAAATAGTTAAATTAGAAACTGGCGCAGAAATAAATGCTCCGCTTTTTATTGAAACGGGCGATATTGTTGAAGTGAATACAGAAACAGGCGAATATATTAGAAGAATAGAATAAATAAAATTTATTCAAGAAAAATAGCGGCTGCCACTACGGTTGTCCATAAACCATCTTTGTTGCCTTCAGCTGATTGACAAATATTGGTTGTTTTAAAAATCTGGCCACTGGTTTTAAAAACTTGTTCCTTTTCTTCCCAAGCGCTTTCTGGATCAAATTCTATGCCTAAAGTTGAAGCCAACATTGAGGCCGCTAAATCTTCCGCATAATCTCCGGCAATTTCCGCTTTCTCGCCAAAAGCATGATGTTCGGAAAGATAACCATATTGTTCACTGTCTCTGGGGCGGGCCAATCCAATCGCGGCTGAGACTAAACGATGTGGTTCATTGGTCTCATTCCGGGCAAAAACACCAAAAGTGATTTGGCCGGGTTTTAAAAATTTAATCCCCTCTTCTCGAGAAATTATTTTACAATTTGGCGGCAAGATTGACGAAACAGAAACCAAATTTAATTTTTCAATTTTCGCGTCACGCAGGGCCAACTCAAAAGAAGCCAGTTTATCGCGATGAATGCCGACACCTTTGGTTAAAAAAAGTTTAGTTGGCACAAACATATTTTTAAAAACTAATTTTATTTTTAATTTTAATAATGTTTTCTAAAATTAAACTAATTTCAATATCTATTTTATTCTTTTATTTTTTATTTATCAATACCTCAGGTGCCAAAGCAAATAATAATCAACTTGATTTATTAATTTCTCAGGTGAAAACATTACAAAAAGAAATTCAGTCTCTACAAAAGATGATTTCGCTTTTTAAATTACAAAAAACAATTACGGCTGATGCCTATTTGGTAGTTAACCTAAATAATCAATCAATTATTCTAGAAAAAAATAAAGAAAAACAATATCCAATCGCTTCTCTAACTAAATTAATGAATGCGGTTATAGTAAAAGAAAATTTAGATTTAAACCAAACAATTAGTTTAACCAAAGAAATGTTAGAACCAGAAGGTTATAGCCCGTCTTTGTTTCTTGGCTTAAAAATAAATGCGCGAAATCTTTTACAGGCCAGCTTGATTCAATCCACCAATGACGCAGCCAATGCTTTATCTTATTTTTTGGGGAAAGAAAAATTTTTAGAATTAATGAACCAAAAGACCAAAGATTTACAAATGGAAAATACTCTTTTTATTGATGTTTATGGTTTAAATCCGGGTAATCATTCAAATGCTGAAGACTTGGTTAAACTTCTTAATTATATTTACCAATATCATTCAGAAATTTTAAAAATTACAAAAAACAATGATTTTTGGCTGCCTAATCAAGCTGGTCGCTGGCTTAAATTTAAAAATCTTAATATCTTTTATAAAATGCCTGAATTTATTGGCGGAAAAACCGGCTATACGCCAGAGGCAAAAGAAACATTGGCCGCTATTTTTAATATAAATAATGAACCAATAGCTATTGTTTTATTGTTTTCGCAAAATCAACAAGGAGATGCTTTAAAAATTCTTAATTGGTTAAAATTCACAGAATAAAAATAATCTTTAATTATTAAAATTAATTATTAAAAGACGCTAAACAGTTATTAAATAATTCAACCTGATAGTTGTATTGGTTAATCAACTTTTTCGTTTCTAATAAAAGATTATTATATTGATCTACCAATTGATTATATTCTTCTATTTTCTCGCGATAAACCGGGCTCCAAGCAAATTTTATCTGTTCTAACTCGCTTTTTAACTGAATTAACAAACCTTCAAATTCTTGGAGTTTTATCTCATTGTTTTCAATTTTTTCTTTTAACGTCTCATTGGGTTGTTGGCAAACAGATAAAGGCAAACCAAAATGTTGAACTGCCAGCCAGACTGTTTCGCCATTTAATATTCCCTTCTGAACTGCCACGCCAATTTCTTGATAAGCGGTATTTAAAATATTTTCCCGGTGACCAGGACTATTTAACCAAGATTTAACTAATTCCTCTTCGCTTTGAAAATCTCCCATAGCCAAATTCTCGCCAATTTTTAAAAATTTATAACCAAACTGATTGGCTAAATCTTCTATCCCTTCACCGGTTGGCGATTCATGGGTAAAATATTGGTATTTAAACATATCCTCTACTTTGGCTTGCGCCATTTTATTTAAAATTTGATTCTCCTGATAAGACGGCAAACCCAGTTTTATTCTTTCAAAATTAGTTAATTTAATTATTTCTTCTTTAGTTAAAACTACTTGTTCAGATTCTTGTTTAATTAATCGAAGTGGTGGCGGAGAAAAAATTTGTTTTTCTAAACTCTCTTTTAAATTTTTTGTTAATAATAATGTTTTGTTTAATTCAGGTTCGGGTAATGACCATTTAAATGGCCAACCCCAAGTTAGGAACAAACCGCTAAAAATGATTAAAATTAAGCCGCAAAAAATTAGTAAAATATTTTTCTTCATAATAATTAATTATATTTTAAGAAAATTTTATTGTCTATTGACAAAATTAATTATTAGTATTATTATATATTTTAATATAGCTCTTTAACAATTATTCCATAAGGAATATTTAAAATAGATTGGTTAGATTAGATTAGATTGAATAAAAAAATTAAAAGAAAAGGAGGTTAAAAATGAACTCAGAAGAAAAAAAACAGTTAGGTCCGTTATGGCTAGAATGTTTTAATGACGATATGCGCGCTGAATTTGAAGAGTGTATAAAATACGACGAATTTATTGCCAAGAACATCTTTTGGACAGCCTGGCAGAGGTTTAAATATCTTTGTTATAAACAAGATATTATTTTAGACAAATCAGCTGTATTAGAACTTTTTAATCTGATTATGCCACATAAAGAGATTTGGTTGCCATTGATCGATGCTGATGAAGATTTTCTTATTTTCCATCAGATGAAGATTAGAAAAGAAGAAGAAAAAGAGTATAGCCAGGCCAATACTCAAACCCGAGAGCAATTAGACTATCAGGGTACTATCCGGGTTTTAATTCGACAAATAATGCTCCAGACAACAAGCACTCTTCAATTAGACCGGCGTGAATTCTTTTTTTATGAAGAATTGAAAATGTTAATTAATCAGATTATTGATGACAGAATTTCTTGTTCGATAGGGCTACTGAAAAAATTATTAAATGAAGAAATAAATGATTTGCCAAGTTATCTATTAAATATGGTGGATAAGTTTGCCTCTCGTTTGTCAGAGGTGAAAACAGAAGCAGTTAAGCCGGAAATTGAAGAGATTAAATTAGAAATTATTCCGCTACCACCCAAACCGGCTACTCCGCTTGAACCACCAGCATTAGTAATTCATGAACCAGTAGTGAATTTTAATGGTAGTGGCAATCCGACGATAATGATGAGTACAATGTGTTATGAAATTACTAAGCAAGGGCTGAAACAAGCGTTTGAAGCGATGATACCCTATTTTGAACCTTTGGATTTTTATCGCAAAGTGAAGAATTTGTTGAGCAAAATTGAAGCGCACTGTCGGAACCATCATGTATTAAACAATCTGTTAAAAATCATCCACGAATTAAAAAATGATTATTGTGTCATTTACAACAAAGATGATAAAAGTCCATTGGGTTTAAAAAAGGGTTACATCTATTCGGCTCTGAGCTTGTTTGAGTGTGGGCTGAGTGAAAAATTAGCACCCTTTTTCAAGGGTGAGGTTAAAAGGAGGTGAACGTAATGAAGCAGATGAAGAAGAAAAAACAAAAAACTTCGGTGGCTCCCAGACAAAAACACATCCAGGTACAACGCGGATTAATCACCAAAATTATCAATATTGGCTTACTTGAGAGTGAATTTGTGAATGGTGAAATGGTTTATATTTCTTATAATTTATCTGAACTTATGACTAGTTTGGGGTATAATCCTTGGTTTTTTATACCCCGAATGATTAAAAATGGCTATCTGATGGTCAGGGAAACCGACCCTTTGTCTTATTACCTTTTTAAAAGTAAAAAACAAGGGTTGACTTTCCGGCGCCAATTTATTAAAAAATAGTTGTTTTAGCCCCGATTTTATATAAAAATCGGGGTTTTTTGTCAAGTTTAGCAGGGCTTTTGAAAATATGATATAATAATATAAACGAAATATATGCGAATAAAAAGGACTTTCCAAAATAAAAAAGTCACTATCCATTTATTATCAAAAAATGATCTTAATAAAGTAGAAAAGTTTGTTGATTATATTAACTCCCTTGTTAAAGAAAAAGCGCAAATTATGCATCATTCGTCTTTTGCTTTGGCTGAAGAAAAAAAATGGCTTAAAGAACAGTTAAGAGATATTAAAAATAAAAAAGAAGTAATGCTAGTGGCTGAGGCAGATAATAAAATTATTGGTATTGTTGATATTAAATTAGGTAAAGGTCGGCAAAACCACATTGGTGATTTTGGTATTTCTATTCGTCAGGGTTATCGTCGTTTGGGTTTAGGTAAATACCTCACCAAACAAATTATTCAATTAGCTCGCAAGAGGCTAAAACCAAGATTTATCCGAATATCAGTTTTTTCGACCAATAAAATAGCGCAAAAACTTTATCGAAAATTTGGTTTTAAAGTAATTAACCGTATTCCTCACCAATTTCAATATAGGGGTAGATTGGTAGACGAAATAATAATGATGAAATCAATCAGGCCTAAAAAAAGAAAAAAATATTTAAAATAAAAAGGATGCTAAAAAGCATCCTTTTTTTGATTTTGTTCTTTTTGTGAATATTTTTTTTCTAAGTGGCGCCATTCAAGTATAGCAACAATCGCAGCATAAACTAAACAAATAATTATAACTGTGATAGACCAGCCCATTAGTTTACCCCCTTTCTTTTTTAAGTTTTTAAATTTTTTCTTCTATTATAATATTATATCTTTAAAAACTTGTCAATTTTTTGTATAATGCCACCCAATTTTGCACTCCTGAGGCATATTAAGAATTATCTGCG
>JBNAUV010000004.1:0-30305 GCA_049700655.1 Minisyncoccales bacterium
ACCCTTCGGCAAGATCGTCCTCGCTCTTTGGTTACTGAATTGGTTAGATAGTACAATTAATATAATATGGCTTTGCCTAAAACTTACCAACACCAAAAAGTAGAAAATAAAATTTATAATTTCTGGTTAAAAACCGGTTTGTTTAATCCGGATAAATTGCCGCCGCGCCATAAAAAACCTTTTACTATTATTATGCCGCCACCCAACGCCAATGCGCCATTACATATGGGTCACGCGGTTTTTATCACTTTAGAAGATATTATGATCAGATACCAAAGAATGAAAGGCAAAAAAACCCTTTGGCTGCCTGGCGCTGATCATGCTGGTTTTGAAACCCAAGTCGTTTACGATAAAAAATTAGAAAAAGAAGGCAAAGATCGCTTTCAAATTCCCAGTCAGCAATTATATCAGGAAATTCTTGATTTTACTCTAAAAAATAAAAAAATTATGGAGAGCCAATTAAAAAAAATGGGCGCTTCTTGCGATTGGTCAAGAAAAAAATTTACCTTAGATCCAGCCATTATTAAAATTGTTTATCAGACATTTGAGAAATTAAAAAAAGATGGCTTAATTTATCAAGGTAAAAGAATTATTAACTGGTGTCCCAAACATCAAACCTCGCTTTCTGATGTAGAAACTAAATATGAAACCCGTACCGATCCTCTTTATTATATGAAATACGGGCCAATTGAAGTGGCCACGGTTCGTTTAGAAACCCAATTTGGCGATACGGCTATTGCGGTTAATCCAAATGATCCTCGTTATCAAAAATATATTGGCCAAGAATTAGAAGTCGATACTTTATTGGGCAAAAAAAAGCTAAAGGTGATCGCTGACAAAATGGTTGATCCAAAATTCGGCAGCGGCGCTGTTAAAGTAACGCCAGCCCATGACCCAGTAGATTTTGAAATCTGGCAAAGACATAGCCAAGAAATACCCGGACCCATCCAGGTTATTGATAAATTTGGCCGACTTAACGAACTAACCGGCCCTTATCAAGGAATGAAAATAAAAGAAGCTAGAGAAAAAATTGCCCAAGATATGGCAAAGAAAGAACTTCTAGACCCGAATAAAACCGACTATCAATACCAACATAATGTGGCGCTTTGTTATAAATGCGGTTCAATAATTGAGCCAATGATTCTGGACAATCAATGGTTTATTAAAATGACAGCCCAACCCAAAAGCGGCAAACTTTCTTTAAGAGATTTGGCTTTAAAAGCGGTTAATGAAAATAAAGTTGTCTTTATCCCTCCGCGTTTCAAAAAAGTCTTTTGTCATTGGATGAAAAATCTGCGCGATTGGAATATTTCCAGACAAATTGTCTGGGGCATACCTATCCCCAACGATCCGGCTGGCCAAGTCTTTGACACTTGGTTTTCCTCTGGCCAATGGCCCTTTGCCACTCTACAAGCCAGCCCGGGTCAACGCGATTTTAAAAAATTCTATCCAACTGACATCATGGAAACCGGCTGGGATATTTTATTTTTCTGGGTTGCTCGTATGATTATGTTGGGCTTGTACGCAACCGGCCGCGTTCCATTTAAATATGTCTATCTGCATGGTTTGGTCCGAGATAAAGAACGACAAAAAATGTCTAAATCAAAAGGTAATGTTATTGATCCATTGGGCGTCGCCACTCTTTATGGAACAGACGCGGTAAGAATGGCCTTGGTGGTGGGCAATACGCCGGGTAACGATATTATTATTTTTGAAGAGAAAATCCGCGGTTACCGCAATTTCGCCAATAAAATCTGGAATGCCAGCCGTTTTGTTTTAATGAATTTAAAAGATTATCAAGATAATAAAAAAACAACCCTATCGGCTAAAGACAAGAAGCACCTGAAGCAATTAAAAAAATTGGTTAAAGAAATTAATAAATTAATGGATTCTTTTCGTTTTTATGCTGCGGCGGAGAAAATCTATCATTATTTTTGGCACACCTTCTGCGATAAAATCATTGAATCCCAAAAACAAAGATTAAACCGCGCCAAAGAAAGAAAAAAGGCGCAAAAACTCTTGTTAGAAACTCTATTAATTAATTTAAAACTTCTTCATCCTTTTATGCCTTTCATTACTGAAGAAATCTATCAAAAACTGCCGCTTAAAAATAAGAAGGAGTCAATTATGATTGAAAATTGGCCTCGATAAATTATGTTAATTTATTGCTTATACATTTTTTTAGGAATTTTACCAACGTTGCTCTGGCTCTTATTTTATTTAAGAAAAGACTCTCATCCTGAACCTAAATTGATGGTTTTAAAAATTTTTTTCTGTGGTTTTTTAATGGCTCTGCCAGCGATACTTTTAGAAACAGGACTGTTCAATATTTTTAATCTTTTGGCAAAAATAAAAATTCCTTCTTTGGTTATTCTTTTGCTTAATTTTTTTATTAGCGTGGCTTTTGTTGAAGAAATTTTAAAATATTTTGTGGTTCGCTTAATGGTTTTAAAAGATCCTGAATTTGACGAACCAGTTGATGCTGTTATTTATATGATTATTGCTGCTCTTGGCTTTGCCGCGGCTGAAAACATTTTAATTTTGGCCTCGCTGGGCGCCAATCTCTTTTGGCCCGCGTTCCTCAGTCTCACTTTTCTAAGATTCTGGGGCGCTATTTTTCTCCATGGTTTATCTTCCGGTCTCTTGGGCTATTTTCTGGCTTTGGCTTTTTTCCAAATAAAAAAAAGAAAAAGATATCTAATTACGGGCTTATCTCTGGCTGTTCTCTTGCATGGTTTATTTAATTTATTTATAATGAAAATAGATGAAAATAATTTCTATTTAATTGCCAATATTCTTATTCTAAGCGGTTTGGCTTTATTTTTAAGTTTTACTTTTAAAAGGTTGAAAAAATTAAAAAGCGTTTGCCAAATATAATTTTATGGACTCATTTTTGGAAAAATTAAAAAAAGGAATGAATATTGAAGGCGCATCTCTTTCTGAAAACAATAAAGAGAAAGAAAAAACAAAAAAACCCCTGAGCGAAAAAAAGGCGAAAATAGAAGTAAAAAAATTATCAATCATCGAGCCAGGCGAGAAATCTAGCGTTGAAAAAAAGAGGTGGTCGTTTGAAGAAGAAGGACAATTAACCATTGATTTATACCAAACAGAAAATGAACTGGTGCTGCAATCAGCTGTGGCCGGAGTAAGACCGGAAGATTTGGATATTTCAATTGAAAATGAAATTTTGCTTATTCGCGGTTACCGAAAAAAGCCAATAGAAGAAAAAGGAGATTATTTCACTCAAGAATGTTTTTGGGGTCCATTTGCCCGAGAAATTGTTTTGCCAGTTGAAATTGATCCTGGCCGAACACAGGCTTCTTTTAAGGACGGCATTTTAACTATTATTATGCCAAAAATTGAAAAAGAGAAAAAAAGAAAAATAATTATTAAAGATTAAGATAATTATAAAAAATACAACAAACGCTCCAGCTTTGGAGCGTTTGTTTTTTTGTCTGCCGAGGTGCCGAGGGTGGGATTTGAACCCACAAACCTTAACGGCATAGGATCCTAAATCCTACGTGTCTGCCAATTCCACCACCTCGGCTAAGAGTCAAGCGGTTTTGTTATTGCCCTCCTGCTGTTTCTATTGTCGTCTGCAGCCACGCCACTATTCCTCTGGAAACGACAGCCACAACTAAGCCAATTGCGGCGTAAAGCACCATATTTTTGGCTTTTTTAATCTGCTCTGCGTCGCCCTGGGCTGTGATAAAATAAAATCCAGCAATAACCAAAAACAAAGCAGCAATAATAAGAAGGAAATAAAAAGCCCAATCAATTATTCTGTCCAATAACGTTGGGATATCAATATTACTGGTTGGACCCTTTGGAGTTACTACTGCTGTTACTAAAAAAGGTAGAATTAAAATACTAATTGAAATTAAACTTAAAATAAATTTTCTCATTTTTATTTATTATTAAATTGATTTATATTTTACGACCTTTATTTATATTTTACGACCTTTTTTGTATTAATTTATTTCTTACTCACTCACTCCTAAAATTGACTGAATAAAAGCAATTAATCCTTTAGAAGCAATTATAATCAGCAAACCAATAAAAGTATATAAAATTATTTTTTTGGCTGTTTCAATTTTCTGCGGATCGCCAGCTGCTGTAACAAAATAGAATCCAGCAATAATAATGAATAAAGGCGCTACAATCAGAGCAATGTTAAAAAGAAAATTAATAATAGCGTTAATTAAGTCCTTAAATTCGCTATATTTAAGAGGATTTTCAAGTTTAAATTCTGACGCCCCTGACGCCTGGGTTGACGCCTGGGTTGTTGTGGGAAATAAACTAATCAAACCCAAAATAACAAACAAAATAATTATAGTTATTTTTCGATTTGAAGTCAATGTCTGAATTAATTCATTGGTTAAATTCATAACTTTTCCTCTTTTTTTAAAATTATACCATAATGAGAAGTACTGATGTCAAATTCTTTTTCCACCACCAAATTAAGTTCCTGCGCTATTTTTTTCACCTCATCTGGTGAAACATAAATTTGGTTTGGATCTAATCTGGCTTCTTTTTTCCAATCAACCACTAAAATCAAGCCATTGTTTTTCAAAACTCTTTTGGCTTCTGCCAAAATTTTTTTCTTGTTTTCGCATTGGAATAATAAATTGGTCATTAATACCAAATCACAACTTCTATCCAAAATTCCCCTTACCCGCTCCACATCAGATAAAATTGTCCGGATATTGGTTACCTTGGCCCATTTGGCTTTTGATTTTAAAGCAGAAAGCGGTTCGTTTAAAATATCAATCGCATAAACCAAACCGTTTGATAACCTTTTTGCCAAAGGAATTGCCCAGCCGCCTGAACCACAACCAAAATCAGCTGCTATCATCTCGGCGCGTAAATTCAATTGGTCTAAAACTTTTTCTGGATTAATAAACTCCGGCATATATTTTTTAAAAGCAGGCAGCGGAAGCAATTCTATCGCCTGTTTCTAATTTCATTAAACGCACACCCTGCGCTGCCCGGGATAATTGTGAAATCTGGGAAATTTTTGTCCGAATCACCTGTCCCTTCTGCGAGATAACAATCAAATCTTCTTCCTCGCCAGTCAAAATTTTAACCGACACCACTCGGCCAACTTTTGGATTGATTTTAAGCGTTTTAACACCCGCTCCGCCTCTTTTTTGGCATTTATATTCTTTTAATGCCACTCGCTTGCCAAATCCATTCTCTGTCACTAATAACAAATACTGGCTGTTTTGTGTAATTACCTCCATGCCGGCCAAAGCATCGCCGGCCGCCAATCTCAAACCCTTAATGCCAGCTGCTGTTCTGCCCAAGGGCCGAATATCTTTTTCCTTAAAACGAATGGCTTGGCCATTTCTGGTCACTAAAATTATTTCATCTTGACCGCTGGTTTGTTGAACGCTTTCTAATTCATCTCCTTTTTTTAAAGAAATGGCGATTAAGCCAGATTTTCTAATATTGGCAAAATCAGCCAGAGGTGTTTTCTTAATAATACCATGTTTGGTGGCCATAATCAAATAGTTGGTGCCCGCTTCTTGATCTTTCTTGGTTAATGGCCTTAAACATAAAATTTTATCTTGGGGTGAAATCTCTAAAAAATTCATTAAACCGCGGCCCCGCGCCACCCGTTGACCTTCGGGAATTTCATAAACTGGCAAACTAAATACCTTGCCAGAATCAGTAAAAAACAATAAAGAATCATGGGTTTGGGCTAAAAGAAAATGCTCTACCAAGTCGTCTTGCAGTGTCTTCATACCCAAAATACCTTTGCCGCCTCTTTTCTGAATTTTATAGGTTTTCGGATTAATTCGTTTAATATAACCGCCCTGCGTCAAAGTGATAATGGTCTCTTCCAATGGTATCAAATCTTCTTCAGCAATCTCGCCAATTTTTTGGGAATAAATTTTAGTTCTCCTGGCATCGCCAAAAATTGTTTTTAATTCAGTTAATTCTTTTTTAATTACTTCTTTTATCTTTTGCGGGCTTTTTAAAATTTCAGTCAATTCTTTAATTTTTGCTTTAATGGCTTTTAACTCATCTTCAATTTTCTTTCTTTCCAATTTGGCTAAAGCAGCCAGTTTTGTTTCCAAAATGGCATTAGCCTGAATCTGGGTTAAACGGAATCTTTTAATTAACCTTTTTTCTGCCTCTTCGCGATTGCTAGAACTTTTAATAATTCTAATAACTTCATCAATATTAGCTAAACATTTATGTAAACCCTCTAAAATATGCTCTCTTTCTTTGGCTCGAGCCAATTCATATTTCGTTCTTCGGGTAACAACTGTCAAACGGTGGGCAATAAAATAATTTAATAACTCAGCCAAACCCAAAACGCGCGGCTGAATCCCGTCAACCAAAGCTAGAATATTTAAATGGAAAACTTTTTGCAAATCAGTAAATTTATAAAGGCGATTAAGAATTTTCTGCGGATAGGCCTCGCGCGCCAATTCAATAACAATTCTAATTCCTTCTTTGCCTGACTCATCTCTAATATCTTTAATCCCCTCTATTTTCTTTTCCTGAATCAGATTGGCTAATTGCTCAACCAAAGTTGATTTCTGAACCTGAAAAGGAATTTCGGTAATAATAATAATTTGCCGACCCGTCTTTTCCTGCTCTACAATTTCTACTTTGCCCCGAATAGTAATTGGGCCTCGGCCCTGCGAATAGGCCTGAATAATACCTTTTTGGTCATAAATCTCGCCGCCAATGGGAAAATCTGGTCCCTTTATGAAACGAAATAAATCTTCAGTTGCGGCTTTGGGATGATCAATTAAATAAACTAAAGCATCAACTATTTCATTTAAATTATGCGGCGGGATATTGGTCGCCATGCCCACCGCAATGCCCAAAGAGCCATTTAATAAAAGTTGAGGAACAGGTGAAGGTAAAACCACTGGTTCTTTTCTGGTCCCATCATAATTCTCTATAAAATCAACCGTATCTTTCTCAATATCTCTCAACATCTCTTCGCCGATTTTTGACAACCGGCATTCTGTATAACGTTGGGCGGCCGGCGGGTCGCCATCTAAACTGCCGAAATTGCCTTGGCCTTGAATTAATGGATATCTTAAAGAAAAATCTTGCGCCATTCTAGCCAAGGCATCATAAACCGCTGCGTCGCCATGCGGATGATAACGCGCCAAACAATTGCCTGTGACATTGGCTGATTTTCTAAATTTGGCATTATGTCTCAATCCTTCTTCCCACATTGTATACAAAATCCGACGATGGACTGGCTTTAAGCCATCGCGCACATCTGGCAAAGCGCGGGAAACAATCACGGACATTGCATAATTAATATATGACTCTTGCATTTCTTCGGTTATTTCCCGCGGTTTAATCTGCCCAGCCACAGCGATCGCCAATGCGGTTTCTTTTTTATTTGGATTATTTTTTTGAGATTTTTTATTTTTATCTTTCATAAAAAATTATTCCTGATTAATGGTTCCCGTATTTTCTTCTTCCGACATTCTCTCCAATTCTTCTAAAAACTTATCTTCTAAAAACTCATTGGTGGCTTTATTTAATTCATGATTTAATTCAGCCGGCAGTTTTAATTCCGGCCAATTATATCTTGCCTTAAATTCATCTTGGTTGAAATTTATTAATCGATTAGTAAAAATTTTAAACCAGAAAATTAATAAAACCAAAAATAAAATAAGTCCTATTATCCATAAAAAAATTTTTTTCTTTTTCTTTGGCCAAGACTGAATTTTTTTTAAAACATTCATTGGTGAGATAAAAGAATTACTTTTACTTCATCAACTAAGATATCTTTCTTTTTAATAGCCAGTTTGGGTAAAGGCTCCAATTTTTTCACGCCTATGGTTTTTAAAAATTTATCAATGCCGTCTAATTTAAATTTCAGTTTCGGTAGATGATAATACATCGGTAGAATAATTTTTGGCTCAATTTGCGACATTATCTTAACAGCCTCTTTGGCTGAAATGACATTTGCTCCACCCACCGGAATCATTAAAATATCAATTTCGCCAATTTTATCCAATTGTTCATCGCTTAATTCTTTTTGACTTAATTCTCCCAAATGACAAATCCTTAAATCCTCTGTCTCAATTGTATAAATAGTATTTGTCTTTTTTCTCTCGTCTGATGAATTATTATAAGAAGATGGAATCCCCTGAATAAAAATTTCTTTAACCTCATATTCTCCCGGGCCATCAATTAAAAAAAAATCGCCGCCAACCGCTTTTAGATTGTTAGCGCTGTGCTGATGGGTAATTAACAAAATATCAGCTGAAAGTTTTGGTATTTTCAGCCCCGCCTCTTCGCCAAATGGATCAATAACAATCTTCACCTGACCATTTTTTGATGGATTCGCAATTAAAGAAAAACAAAATTGTCCGTGCCAAAAAATATTCATATCTTTTAAAGAATTATAACATGGTTATTGATAAATTTCAAGAAATATTGTAAATTAAATAATTATAAAAATTATGCCAAATTTATTAGAAAAAAATAACAATTTAATAAAATTACCACAGATAGGAAAAATTGTGGAGGGTAAAATCATCGCGCAAGCGCGCTCAGCCGTGTTTTTAGATTTGGGACCAATGGGCACGGGCATCATTTATGGACAAGAATTTCTCAATGCGAAAGAAGAACTAAAAAAATTAAAAATTGGCGATACGCTCGTGGCAAAAATTATTAGTTTAAAAAATGAAGATGGTTATATTGAACTCTCTTTAAGCCAGGCCTCAGATGAAATGAAATGGGAAAAATTAAAACAACAAAAAGACAACGAAGAAATTTTAAAAGTTAAAATTATTAGCGCTAATAAAGGAGGGCTAATGACTGAAATCTTTGGTTTGCCCGCTTTTCTGCCAGTTTCTCAATTATCGCCCCAACATTATCCGCGCGTAGAAAAAGGCGAACCAGCCAAAATTCTGGCAGAATTACAAAAATTTATTAACCAAGAATTGGAAGTTAAAATTTTTGACTTGGATCCAAAAGAAGGAAAAATAATTTTATCGGAAAAAGCAAAGGATAACGAGCAAATAAAAGAGATTTTAAAAAATTATAGCAATGGCGAAATTGTTGAAGGTGAAATTACTGGTGTAACCAATTTTGGCGTTTTTATTAAATTTCAAAAAGAAAATGTTCCGCCCCTTGAGGGTTTAATCCATATCTCTGAATTAGATTGGCAACAGGTGGAAAATCCGGCTGAAATTGTTAAGGTTGGTGATAAAGTCAAAGCCAAAATTATCTCTCTGGCTAATAATAAAGTTTTTCTCTCTTTAAAAGCGCTTAAAAAAGATCCTTGGCAGGATCTACAATATAAAAAAGGAGATGTGATTGAGGGAGTCGTAACTAAATTTAATCCCTATGGCGCTTTTATTCAAATTACTCCGCAAATCCAAGGACTCTGTCATATTTCTGAATTTGGCAGCAAAACAAAAATGGAAAGCGTTTTAAAAATTAATCAAAAATATAAATTCCAAATTCTCACCATAGATCCAAACGAACATCGAATGAGTTTAAAATTGGCGGAATAAGGAATAAAAATAAAGAAAAAATAAATCTGTCAAAATTTGACAGATTTTTTGTTTTAGGGTATAATTAAAATGTACCTTAATAAGTAAATAGTGGGAGGTGATGGTTGGTGTTTATCAGAAAAAAAGAAAGGAAAAAGAAAATTTTAGTTTTAATTGATTGGGATAATTTATTAATTAGCAGCGAAATTAGTAAAATCGAACCAACGCATTTTTCTGCTACAGCTGGGTTTGATCGAATTTTTAAAAATTTAACTGAGTTAGGCGAAATTATTGGTGTTTTTGTTTTTTTGCCACCGAATAATAGTATGATCTGGGGAGAACAAATTCAACGTATGGGCTTTAAAATGATTGTTTGTCCAAGAATGAAAAACAAAAAAGGCGAGGATCAGGATACAGTTGATAATTTGCTAGCGGAAAATGGCGAGTGGTTAATTAGCCAAATTCCTGATATTGATTATCTTGTTTTAGGCAGTGGCGATAAAGATTTTGTGCCGTTTTTAAGAAAAATGAAGTTAAAAGGATTAAAAATAATTATTATAGCGGCTAATCCCCAATCATTGGCTTTAGAATTAGAAAAATTAGCCGATAAACATCCGTCAACAGGAAAGAAAATGGTTTTTCTTTTCTATCCCGAAGAGAAAGAATAAAACACTACCCTTTGCCTAATTTTGAAAGGAGGAAAAAATGAAAGAAATGAAAGAAGAAAAAAAGAAAGACGAATTAGCTTTACCAGTTTTAAATGTAAATGAAATCAAAAAAAGTGTTAATGAAATTCAAGAAACAGCCAAGAAAATCCAAATCTGGGTAAAAGAACAACTGGGCCAAATAAACTTGATCAAGGCAGCCGGTCGCGAAGCCCAAGAATTATTTACTCAGAAAATCAAAAACATCCAGGACAAGATTGAAGAATATCTATTTCATGAAATACCGGCTTATCGCCGGTCTGCTTGGCTGGGTTTATTGGAATTCGAGTTTTCACGACAAGAACTCGAATCCAAAGCCCAAATCTGGCAATTAATTAAGGGATTAATTGCCGAAAAAAAACTGGTAGAATGCGCTAATGGCGAAGGTCCTCTGAAAATTGGCGGCCAAACCTATTCTGTGTCTCCTGAAAGTATGTTTGGGGAGCCAGAAAATTTTGAGGTTGCCAAAATGTTGGAGGCCTTGATTAAGAGAGTTTCTGAAAAAACGAAGACAAAAATAGAAACTCTCCGTCAAAAAGGCAACGACCGCCTTGAGGCGCTAGTGAGAGGTCTGCCTGGTGTTTATGTTGTTAATGTGCCGCCAGAAAAAACTGAAAAGGGCTGGCGGTCAGGCGGGGTTTTGCTTGTTCAAAGCGACGGGCAAAAACTCTATCCGCTAAATGCAGCTGGCGGGATTGAGGAAGTGATTAAAGAAATGATTCAAAACAAAATCTTCCTCAAAATCGTTAGTTTGCAATGGGATAAACCGCCTTTTATTCCCCAGGTAGCTGAGGAGTTAAATAAAAAAGTCCAACTTCTCTGGCATTTGGTGAAGCGGGCGTTAAAAAATAATAACGCCCAGGAAAAAGGGAACTAAAAACAAGGCAAAGGGTAGTGTTAAAAGGCGCTAGTAAAAAAACTGGCGCCTCTTTTATTTTTGACAAAATTCTGCTATATTAAAATTGTAAAAAATATTTCAAAATGAAAATTTTAATTAAAAACCTTATTGTTATCTTGCTGATTTTTCTGTTGCTTTCAGCTGTTTTTACTTTCTTTTTTGAGCCATTGGAAAAAAAACAAGAACTGTCATTAACGCAAGTGATTGAAGCCATTAATCAAGATAAAATAAAAAAAATTACAGTGACAGGTAATGAGTTAGAAATTTCTTTTAATGACGGAACTAAGGGCATCTCTATTAAAGAACCAGAAATTGCCCTTTCTCAATCACTGATTAATTACGGTATCAATCCAGAAAAATTAAAAACAATAGAAATTGAAACTCGGGAAGCACAAGATGTTTGGAATTGGTTATTGCCTATTTTATATATTTTGCCCTTAATTATTTTTGGTTTTTTCTTTTGGTCAATTTTTCGCCAAGCCAAAAGCGGCGCCATGCAGGCCTTTGATTTCACCAAAGCGCGGGCTCGGCTCTTTGGCGCCGAGGGCCATCCCAAAGAAAGAATTACTTTTAAAGATGTGGCTGGTTTAAAAGAAGCCAAAGAAGAATTAAAAGAGATTGTTGATTTTCTAAAAAATCCCAAAAAATTTTTGGCAATGGGCGCGCGTATTCCCCGCGGCGTCTTGTTAATGGGCGCGCCGGGCACAGGCAAAACTCTTTTAGCGCGCGCCGTGGCTGGTGAAGCCCACGTGCCCTTCTTCCATATTTCTGGTTCAGAATTCGTGGAAATGTTTGTTGGCGTTGGCGCTGGCCGGGTTCGTGATTTATTTAACACAGCCAAAAAGGCGGCTCCGTCAATTGTTTTTATTGATGAATTAGATGCTATTGGCCGTCACCGCGGGGCTGGTTTGGGCGGCGGACACGATGAAAGAGAACAAACCTTAAATCAAATTTTGGTAGAAATGGATGGCTTTGAAAGAGATACTAATGTAATTGTTTGCGCAGCTACAAATCGACCAGACATTTTAGATCCAGCCCTTTTACGGCCAGGCCGTTTTGACCGGCGCGTTGTTCTAGATCTGCCCGATATTAACGACCGTGAGGAAATTTTAAAAATTCATTGCCGTGGCAAACCCCTGGCTGCTAATGTTAATTTAAGAGAAGTGGCTGAACGAACACCCGGTTTTTCTGGCGCGGATTTGGCTAACGTAGTCAATGAAGCAGCCATTCTGGCAGCTAGACGCAACAAACAACAAATTTTCCAAACTGAATTTTTAGAATCAATTGAAAAAGTTTTATTGGGACCGGAAAGAAAAAGTTATGTCTTATCTAAAAAAGAAAAAGAAGTGGCTGCTTTTCACGAAGCGGGTCATGCCTTGGTAGCCGCTTCTTTACCGCAAGCCGAACCAGTTAGAAAAATTTCTATTATCGCCCGTGGTATGGCTGCTGGTTATACTATCAAAATGCCTAAAGAAGAAAAAAGAATGAAAACCAAATCAGAGTTCTTGGCTGAAATCGCTATTTTGTTAGGTGGTTATTGCGCTGAAAAATTAAAATTTGGCGAAATAACAACCGGCGCGGGCAATGACTTAGAAAAAGCCTCTGAATTAGCCAGAAAATTGGTGAAAGAGTATGGTATGTCTTCTTTGGGTCCAATTTCTTTTGGCGAAAAAGAAGAATTAATCTTTTTGGGCAAAGAAATTTCCGAACAAAGAAATTACTCAGAAAAAATGGCAACTTTAATTGATGAAGAAGTGGAAAAAATCATTAAAAATGCTGAAAAACAGGCTCAACAGATTTTAACTAAAAGAAAAAAATTATTAGAAAAAATTGCCCAAACTTTAATTGAAAAAGAAACCATTGAAAAAGAGGAATTTGAAAATTTAATTAAATCCAATAAAATAAAAAAGATAAAACTACCAAAACCAAAAAAACCAACCAAATTAAAAATTAAATCAATCTAAACTAGCGCGCGTAGCTCAGCGGCAGAGCAAGGTCCTTATAAGGCCGAGGTCGCAGGTTCAAATCCTGCCGCGCGCACTGCTGGGCGGTTAGCTCAGTTGGCTAGAGCGCATACTTGACGTGTATGAGGTCACAGGTTCGAGTCCTGTACCGCCCACCACAAGCAAACTTCGCTAATTTAAGAAATTGATAAAAGATATCTCAATTCTTCTCTGACAATCTGTCTGTCATCCCAAGACAACTTCTGGCCGCCAATAACCATAGATTGTTCAGCGCCCTTGCCTGTTATCAAGACAATATCGTTTGCCCCAGCCAAAGACAATGCTTTTCTAATTCCAGACCTGCGATCTTCAATAACAAATAAATCTTTATTTCTCGTCTTGCCAAATTTTTCCGCTGAAATAGCAATATCTTCTAAAATTTGCTTTGGGTCGTCATCATATGGATCAACATTACTGATGATTACATAATCCGCCATTTTTGCGGCTAATTCACCCATAATTGGTCTTTTGGCTTTATCTCGCCCGCCCCCTTCAGCGCCAAGCAAAATTATTACTTTGGCGTCAGGTTTTTTCATATTATTTGCCGTCTCTAAAACGTTTGTCATACTTTCTTTTTCGTGAGCATAATCAACCAATACGGTAAAATTTTGCCCTTCGTTTATTTTTTCCATTCGACCCGGAATTACCTCTAATTCGGCTAATCCCCTAGCTATTAGAAAATCATCTATGCCAAAAAGTTGAGAAATAATAATAGCGGGCAAGGCATTATAAATATTAAATTTGCCCAAAAGACAAATTTTAAAATTTGTTCCAGCCTTAAAATTTATACCTGAATCTGTTTCCTTAATATTACCGGCCATATAATCTGCCTCATTTTTGAGGCCAAAAGTAATTTTTTTGTCAGCTGGAAAATTTAAAAAATAATCGGCCTGCGGGCTATCTCTATTTGCAATAATAATTTTTTCAATTCTCTTTCCATCGATAACTTTTTTATGAGATAAGAGCATGGCAAACATTTTCGCTTTTGTCTGTTTATATCTCTCAAAACTGCCTCCATGAGACTCAAGATGCTCGGGCGATAAATTAGTAAAAACAGCAATATCATAATATATTCCTCTATGGCGATGTTGTTTTATGCCCTCAGAGGTCGTTTCAATAATACAAAATTTACAGCCATTTTTTACCATCTGCGCCATAAGTTTTTGAATAGTAAACCGGCCGGGCATTGTCATGTGATATTTGTTTAAAAATTCCCTTTCGCCAATCCTAATATTGGCTGTGCTAATCATTCCAGTTTTATAGCCGCCGGCTTGCAGGCACGACCAAATGAAATTTACTGTTGATGTCTTTCCCTTTGTCCCAGTTACGCCAATAATAATCATCTTTTTTGATGGAAAACCATAACAGAAAGTTGCCAAAACCGCCACAAGATAATGATAAGCCAAAATAAGTTTTTCCGGCAATAATTTTTTTAAGAATTTTTTCATCGCTATGATTTTATCACTTTTCTAAACTTCCGGCAATTAGTTAAATAAACAAAAATTGTTTTGCTTGATTTATGAAAAAGATTTGCTAAAATAAGAAGGGAAATTGGCTTGTTTTATTTGGCTTGGTTTATTTGTATTAAAAAGTCGAATTAAACAATTAAAATAAAATATGGTTAATCATAAATTAGAAATGTTTGTTAAAAATCAATTAAAAAATAATTTGCCTGAAATCCGGCCGGGTGATACTGTAATGGTTTATCAAAAGGTTTTGGCTCCTGCAAAATCCGCTGGTGAAAAAAAAGATAAAAAAGAAAAAAATTCAACTTTGGAAAGACATAAAAAAATTCAAGTTTTTGAAGGTCAAGTAATTAGCCGCAAACATGGCAAGGGTATAAGTTCAACTATAACTGTAAGAAAAATAATTGATGGTATTGGTGTGGAAAAAACTTTTCCTCTTCATTCGCCTATTATTGAAAAAATTGAATTAGTGAAAAGAGGCAAAGCCCGTCGGGCGAAACTTTATTATTTAAGACAGGCCAAAGGAAAAAGATTAAAATTAAAAAAAGAAACGGCGGTTAGCGAAACAAGTTTAAAACAATAGGCCCAGGTGGTGGAATTGGCATACACAACAGGTTGAGGACCTGTGCTCGCGAGAGCGTGCGGGTTCAAGTCCCGCCCTGGGCATTTTTTATAGGGGCGCGTAGCTCAGTTGGTTAGAGCGTCTCGTTTACACCGAGAAGGTCTCCTGTTCGAATCAGGACGCGCCCACTTCTTCCAATTGGAAATTTATGATATGATAAAATATCTGCCGCGGTAGCTCAGTGGTAGAGCGCTTCTCTGAAAAAGAAGAGGTTTCGGTGGTTCGATTCCACTCCGCGGCACTCATAGTTCATAGTTTCAGACACGAACTCCAATTTATTTAGAGAAAACTAAATTTTCTTTATCGGACGGAATTTCCGGCCCGCCCGCCTGAAGGTGGACGGGGCTTTTTCCTGCCGAAAAATTTTTAGAATTTCCCGAATAAAATAAGGTAATTTTAATGTTTTCTCCGGGCCCCGAAGGGCGGGTTCGCTCCCAAAAAATTTGACAAAATTTTAATTTAATTTAGAATAAAATATTAGCTAAAAATTATAGCGGAATAAGTTCATTAAAAAAAGAATATAAAGAAAGAAAGGAGGGTATCTAATGGACAAGGAGTTCACGCTTGTTATAATAAAACCAGATGCAATACAGAAATGCTTAGTTAAAACACTTGAGCATCGGTTAAACCAGGAGGGATTAAAGGTTGTTAAACAGAAAACTATCTTAATAGACTTAAACTTTATTCAGAAGTTATATCAATGGCAGGTAATATTTTATCCTACCGAACTCGAAGAATATTTATGCACCATACCTTTACCGGTATGGCTCATCGAAGGCGATAATGCGGTAGAAAAAGCATTAAGAGTTAAAGCTGAAATTCGAAGGGAATTTGGAACAGATGAGCTTCACACATTACTTCATTGTCCCGATTCGAAGAGCGATTTTGAGAGAGAGTACGCTTTAATCTTCTCAAATGAAACACCAAAAGGGAGGTTAACCATGAAAACAAATAATCAAGTAGAAGTATATCTTTTCCAACGATCCGACGATAAAGGAATTCTTTTTCTTATACTAAAAAGAATTCCCGAAAAGGGTGGATTTTGGCAGCCGATAACGGGAAATGTTCAAGAAGAAGAATCTTTTGAAGAAGCTGCGTTGCGAGAGATTAGAGAGGAAACCGGGATTTCTACCCCTTTAAGACTGATTAATACTGGTTACTCCTTCGATTTCTTTGATGATAATCGATGGCAACATGAACACGTATTTGGAGCTCAAGTAGAAGAGGATACTGAAATTACTCTTTCTCACGAACATACTGACTTTAAGTGGGTTACCAAAGAAGAAGCCTTAAATAAGTATTTAAAATGGCCTGGTAATAAGGAGGGTCTTAAAAAACTATCCGAGATTCTGGAAGGAGGGAAAAAATGAATCCCGAAGAACTTTTGGTGAGGATATACGTTGAAAATAAGTTGTATAGAACTCAAGAACTTGCTCCTTATATAAGAGAAGCGTCTATCCTTTGGACAGAAAATGATCCTGGTTTAGTTTGGGATTTGATGCTTCTTCTTCCGGATGATTTATTTCAGAAGTTTAGTAACCAATCTGGAGAATGTTTCGTAGTGGACGATCATGAGCATACACCATGGGTTTTTACTCGAGTCAAGAGCTTTGGATGGATAAAAAGAGATTTTGAGATTAGGCTTCCAATAGCTCTCTGGATTTACCAAAACTCAATTATTCTTCAGGATAAGGATAGAAGATTTGAGGAAATTCTTCAGGAACAAAAGGGGGTATTTGATAAAGCGATTCCAAAAATTCTCAGAAGAAAATATCTAGAATTCCGCACCGAAAGACATAATTTAAGACATGCCTTGGAAAGAAAAAACACAATTGCTATTACTCTTATTAAAACCACGGTAGTTAAGCTAGCCCTTGAGATGAGTTTTCTCATAGAAGGAAAACCATATCCTTATAAGAAATGGCTCCCATTAACTGTGCAACTTGATACTACCAGTGGCAAAGAGTTGCTCCAAATTTCTGAGGATTTCCTCATCGTAGAAGATCCGTCAACAACAATAGAATTAAGTGACCGTTTAGTGGAAAAAGTAGACGCAATGCTGATCAAAACCCAAATGTTTCCTGTCGACTTTATCCAAAAATGGTGGTTGCATCTCGTTTAATAAAAGCCTCGTTTTGAAACGAGGCTTTTTTATAATATTTCTTTGAGATCTTGAAATTTCCAACCTTTATTAACTTTTTTAAACATAATCTTATGTTTAATCAACGAAGGCAAAACTTTCTTATAAAAATAAAGGTAGTTTTGGTAAAATTTTGGATTATCTAAAATTTGCTTTTTTACTGAATTATCTTTAAGCGTCAAAACACTTTTTGTTATAAATTTCCTATTTGTATACAAAAAGATTATCAAAGAATTTTTTAATTTTTGAATATCTTCTAAATCTTTTCGAAAACCTAAAGGAAGCTTACGCGTTTTAGCATAATTAAAAGCAATACTCGATATGATAGACCTTTCCATTACTATCCGTTTCCCTCGATTTAATTGTGCTATTGCTTCTTTATATCTCTCCCCGTGTTTCTTGCGATACCATTTTGAAATATTCTTTTTAATCCCAGAAACAATATGATCGGGTTCAACAATAACAGTGTAATTGAATTTTTTAGCGAGATAATTTATTAATGTCGTTTTACCAATTTGCCAAAATCCTTCTACAATTATAATTTTAGGTAACTTTATCCAACTCTTTTTTAAAGGTGATTTTCCCATCTTTAATTATATAATAGTTTTTATTTTTGATTTTTTTAATTCTTTTTTCTTCAAGCCATAACGGAAGAGGTAGTTTTAAATTCCGTTGCTTCCTAATTTCACGAACTTTATATGAAAAACTATTTAAAATATCCTGATAAGTTTGGATTGTTTTATTAGCAATTTTATCTAAATCGTAATATTTTGCTATCTTCTCTCTATTTATTCTTCCAATCATTCTCATTTTATCTGGATGATTTAATAAATCAATAATTATTTCGGGGTACTTGTTAAGATTATTTTCTATAATCAAACTGCTAACTTTTTCATATCCAGAAACCCCAATTTTAGTAGCGAGCACTGGTAATCCCGCAGCACAATAATTTAGGATTTTTACCTTCATTCCTGACCCCTCAGTTACTGGACAAAGAGCGATGGTTGTCTCTTTCAGTAATTTGTTTAAATTATTGCCACTGACACTTCCAGTAAAAATAAAATTATTTTTACTATATTTCTTTTTTATTTCTTTGGGTACCATTCCTATTAAAGTAAATTTCGTGTCCTTAATTTTTTTACTAACCTTAGGATAGATTTTTTCAGCAATATATTCTACTGCATTCTGATTCGGCCAATAAAACATATTTCCTAAAAAAATAATATTTTTTGCTTTTAGGTTCGGCCCAAAATAAGGAAATTCCGTTAAATCTATAGGATTAGGAATGATAGTTAATTTGTTTTTATCTACACCAATTTTATAAATCGCTTCATTATAGTCTAAAGGAGTCATGCAGATCACTTTATCTGCTATGGCACAAGCAAAATAACTAATAGTTTTTCTAAAATCTACCTTTTCTTGATTATATTTAAGTCCTTCTAATAAGGAAGCTTCGATATCGTGCATCTCGAGACAAAAAGGAATGTGCAAATTTCTACTTATTATTTCGTACCAAAGAACATAAACGGGATCTTCTACTTGAAGAATATCAATAGGATTTGATTTTATTATTTCATTTAACTTTTTAGCACTATAAAAAAATGGTTCAGGAATAACATGGAATTCCAGTTTTTTTTCCTTTAATAGGCTTTTAATTTCTTTGTCAGTTTCAAAATTACGATTACAAAGAAAAATTTTAACATGCATATTTTTCTCAACCAGTTTTTTAGATAAATAATATAATCTATAAGTTACGCCAGTATCGGGCGGGACCTTCAGAGCAGTATCTATGATAATCCCTAAACTTACGTCTTTGAATTTTCTCCTAGAAAGAATACCAATTTGATTTTTTACTCTGTCGTAAAAATAAAAATTATTTTTGGATTTTTTTAAAATTAATCGATTCATTTGATATAACTTAATTTAGTTAATAATTCTTTGAGTCCTTGAAATAAATTGTATTTAGGTTTCCAAGAATATGCCTTAGAGAATTTCTTAATATTAGCTACTAATATTTTTCTATCGACTGCACGAATTAAATTTTTGTCTCGATAAGTCAGGATTTTTCTTCCAGTAATTTTGCTAATCATTTTTATTAAAGAGTGACCTGAATATTTTTTACCGGTGCCAATGTTATAGATAGAGTTATCAAATCCTCTCCGAGATTTTAGTATTTTTACCAATACCTCTATTACATCGTCGATATAAATATAATCTCTAAAAGTATCAAGACGCCCAACTCTAATTCTTTCGGATTTCTTTAGCTGTGAAAGTAGCAATGGGATTATATGGAGATTAGGATCATTTAATCCATAAACATTGAAGAGCCTTAAAATGATAAACTTTATATTATGATATTTTCCGTATAATTGAACTAACTCCTCTGCTGCCTTTTTTGATAAACCATAAATATCAATGGGACAAAGAGGACCCGTTTCTTTATAAGGATGTCTACTTGGTTTATAAACAGCGGCAGAAGAGGTAAAAAGGAAATTTTTGATATTTCTTTTATGAGCGATATCTAACAGTATCTGAGTACCAACTACATTTGTTAGAAGTGTTTTTGAAGGATTTTGATTACAATCAGGAATAAAATGAAGCGCAGCAAGATGGATGATTGTGTTAGGTTTGAATCTCGCTATATTTTTCTCTAACCTCGCGCGGTTAGTAATGTTACATTTTAAAAATATGAATTTTGATTTTGGTAATAGTCTTAAATTTTCAAAATTCCCCACAGATAAATCATCAATAATGATTGGGTAAAAATTTTCTTTAATTAATCTTTTTACTAAATGTTGTCCAATAAAACCCAAGTCACCTGTAATAATAATTTGCTTTTTCATTTTTAGCTAATATTTTATTCTAAATTAAATTTTTGTCAAATTTTTTGGGAGCGAGCCCGCCCGAAGGGCGGGCGAGCGATATTTGGCTTGTCCGCTGAAGGCGGACTTTTCAGCTTTTAAGGTTTTTTCTCCTTGATTTATGGATTAAATTTGGTAAAATAATAGAGAAAGTTTGAGGAAGTTTAATTTGAGCACCCAAAATTATGTTGCGGGAGTAGTTCAGTGGTAGAACGTCTCGTTGCCAACGAGAAGGTCGCGGGTTCAAGTCCCGTCTCCCGCTCCAATCTCCTTTTTGCTATTAAACCTCTTGACATTTTTCGTCAAAACCTTCTATAATAACTAAACTAACTATGTTTAGTCTTTTAGGATTTATTAAAAGATTAAGCAAAAAAACAAATAAATTATTTGATCAATTAAGGAAAAATAGGCTCAATATTTCCCTTTTTTTATTTATTGGCTTAGTTTTTCTAATCGCTAATTTATTGTTAATAAATAATAATAATCAGATAATACCTAAAAAATCCCTAAAAGAAGAGAAATTAGCCTTGGTGAATAACAATACTCTTTTGCCTATCGCTAATCCCAATAATCCCGAACCAAAAGTAATAAAAAAACTTTGGGTTATTGTGACTGCCTATTCTTCTACTCCTTGGGAGACCTGGGACGATCCATATACAACAGCGGCTGGCACTAAAGTTAGAAATGGCATTGTGGCTAATAATTATCTGCCTTTTGGCGCTAGAATTAGACTACCTGAATTATATGGTGACAAAATTTTTATAGTGGAAGATCGCTTAAATCCCCGGAAGGGTTACTACCATGTTGATATTTGGTTCCCTTCTTATTGGCAAGCCAAGCAATTTGGTGTTAAAAAAACCTATATTGAAATTTTAGAAAGTTAACTCTTCTAAAAATTTACCCCCACCATCACTGGTGGGGTTTTTTATGTGCCGGGGGCGGGATTCCAACCCGCAAGAGCTTGCGCTCAAAGGATTTTAAGTCCTTCGTGTATAGCAGTTCCACCACCCCGGCAAAAAGGCCACGGCCGGAATTGCACCGGCGTATACCTCTTTTGCAGAGAGGTGCCTTAGCTACTTGGCTACGTGGCCATTATTTATTTTTATTATATTTTTTTGTTTTTTTCAACTGAGCTAAAATCTCTTCAATTCGGCCAGCCGCCGCTGTTGTTTTTTCTTCGATAAAACAAATTTTAGGCACTGGCTTCATCTTCAGCCGTTGATTCAGTCGCTGTTGCAAATTATAAATCTGTTTATTTAAAATTTCTAACATCTCTTTTGCTTTATTTTCGGGGAAAACACTAATGTAGACCTTGCTTTGTCTTAAATCAGCTGTGGTTATAACTCTTGTCACAGTTACTAATACTTCTTTGGGAAAAGAGATCTCACGCAGTATAATTTGCGAAAGTTCTTTTTTTACCAAGTGATTAACGCTTAAAAGGCGATGCGACATAAAAACTAAAAACCTCATTATTGGTTTTTTTCTTTTAAATAAAAAAGAAGAATATCGCCTTTTTCTATTTTAACATTGCCTTCAAATAAAATACCGCATTCATCACCCCGACCAACCAAAGCCACGTCTTTTTTGTTTTTTTGAAGATTAACTGCTTTGCCTTGGCCAATTTTTTCTTCATAACCTTGAACTGTCCGCCAAACTTCAATCAAAGCGCCTTTTTTAACTTCGCCCTCAATCACTTTTCCGCCAATAATTTGGCGACTCTTTTCTGTTAAAAAATGAGCTAAGACCCTTACCTTGCCTAAATCAATTCTAGTTTCTTCAGCCTCCACCGCTGCCCGTTCAATCATTTGGCGAACTGCTTCAATTAAATTGTAAATAACCTCAAATAATAATACCTTAACTTTTTCCCGCTCAACCATCTTTTTGGCCACTGCATCCATTTTTACTCTAAAACCTAGAATCTTTGCTGAAGTGTTTAACGCTAATTTAACATCTGATTCGTTAATCTGCCCCACCTCTGACTTTAAAATCCGCAAAACAACCTTATCTTGTGGCAATGATTGCAAAATCCCCTCAATCGCCTCTTTAGATCCCAAAACATCGGTTTTTAAAACTAAATTTAACCATTTTTTTCCTTCACTAATAATTTTTTCTATTGGCGTAATCTTAATAACTTTTTTTTCTGTTTGTTTAATAAAGGCTTCAGCCGCGGCTAAATCTGGCACTACTTTAAATTGCTCGCCAATTTGTGGCGTTTGATTAAAACCAAAAATAATTACTGGATCAGCCGCATCAGCTCTTTTGATGGGAGTTTTTTGAAAATTTTCAATCTTTTTAACTTTGACAAAAGCTGAATTGGTGGCTATTAAATCGCCTATTTTTAAATAACCATCAGTAATTAAAAGAGTGGCTGTGGGTCCTCTTAAATTATCTAAATAAGACTCAATCACCACACCCTCAGCCGGTTTTTCTGAATCAGTTTTCAACTCTTCCATTTCTGCCACTAATAAAATCATTTCCAATAAGGCTGGTATGTTCTGTTTGGTTTGGGCTGAAACTTCTACACAGGGAATTTTACCGCCCAAAGACTCAACTAAAAAATCATTTTTTGCCAATTCTCTTTTTACTTTTTCTGGATTGGCTAAGGGCTTGTCAATTTTATTCAAAACAACAATGGTGGGAATGCCAGTTTGTTTAATCTGTTGAATGGCTTCTTGGGTTTGCGATTTAACGCCTTCAACCGCGTCAATAACCAAAAGAGCAATATCAGCCACTTTAATTCCGCGAGCGCGCATTTGAGAAAACGCTTCATGGCCCGGCGTATCAATGAAAGTAATTTTTTTATTATTTTCCACTATTTGATAAGCGCCAACATGTTGAGTAATACCGCCTGCTTCTTTGGCGGTAATTTTAAAATCTCTAATAGCTTCCAATAATGAACTCTTGCCATGATCAATATGACCCAGTACCACCACCACGGGTGGCCGACCGGTTATTGTTGTTTGTTTTTTGACCATAATTTTTCGCCATCTCAATAGCTTTAATTTCTTCTGATGAAAGAGGAAAAGGAGAACGGCCCTGTTTAATTGTTTTACTGTAAATTCGATTGCCTTCTCTGGTATAAAGACTGGTAATAACTACGCCATCGTCATAACTATTAAGTAAAGCCAAAGAAAAACTTTGGTTGCCGCCCATACCGGGAAAAGGATTAAATCTAAGCAAGCCAATTTTTTGAATTGAAAAACTCTGCTCTTGTTTCAATTTTTCTATTTCCGAAGAAATTTCTTTTAGATTATCTTCTAAAATTTTAAATTGTTTTAAAACCTCTTTTAAATTTTTTGGCTCTTTCTTTTTTTTAAAAAAATTAAACATAAAAATTAAATTAATTAATTGGCGGAGGGTGCAGGATTTGAACCTGCGCGGGAATAAATCCCACCGGTTTTCAAGACCGGCGCTTTAAACCACTCAGCCAACCCTCCTTTTTGCTGTTACTGCTAAAATAACATAATTTTGTTAATTTTTCAATTAAAAAACACTGAATAGTAGCCAGTGTTTTAAGCGTTTAAGCGGAGAGAGTGGGATTCGAACCCACGAGGCGCCTTTCGACGCCACGGCTCTCCAGGCCGTCCCGTTAAACCACTCCGGCATCTCTCCTTTTAAGTAATAACCATTAATTTATTACACTCCTCTAATTTATCTATTAATTTATCTATTAATATTTTAATTTATTCTATTAATTTAATTATTCTTATTCTATTAATTTATTCTACTAAATTTAGTAATATTAAATTTATTTTACTAATTTATTTTTTTATTCTACCGAAAACCCCCTAATCTTGCAATTCTTGTAATCCTTGCAATCTATACTAATTATAATTGCCATGGCAATTATAATTAGTTTTATAAAACTTTAAAGAGTTTCTTGAATTTCTCTTCGGGACCAATATTTTCGGCAACAATTAAACGCATTTCTTCTGAAGAAAGACCAAAAAATTCCCGTAAAAGTTCTATTTCTGTTTCGCAATCAAAGGGGTGAATCCAAACACTTTTTTGTAAAAGATGAAAACCTAATTCTTTTAACTTTCCTCTCAATGCTTCGCGATGAATTTTTTTCATTTGCGATATATCAAAAATTAAAACCCGCCATTTACCATCCCACTTTTTTGGTTTTTTAATTTCTAAATCATCAATCTGAAGCCAACCTGCTTTTGCTTTGCCTTTTTCACTAAGAGAAATGTAAATTTGTTTTCCTCTTCTCTCAATTATTATAAAACCATTCTTTAAAAGTAAATAAAAATTATCATAAACTTTCTTTTTAGGATATTTTACCGATTTCTTTTTCATTCCTAAAATTTTTAACCAAAAATCCCACCAAAATTTCTCCGAAGAAGCAGCTATCATAAAAGCACCACTTAATGCCAAAAATTTCAATATATCTTTCACAATTTCCGATTTCGGTCTCCTAAAATAATATTTATATCTTCTCACACTCATATACTAAATATAATTGCCATGGCTTTTATAATTAGTAATTATGGGGTGGGGGTTTAATTAGTTAAACTGACATTACTCTTAAGGCTTTAATTCTTTCTTCAATTGGCGGATGAGTTAAAAAAAGTTTAACCAGCCAACTGTTAGTTTGTCTCCCACGAAAAGGAGAGGCAATAAATAGATGAGCGGTTGAATTTGAGGCAACTCTTAAAGGAGTTAAATCAGTGGAAATTTTTTCTAAAGCTCGCGCCAATCCTTCTGGATATCTGGTTAAAAGAGCAGCGGTAGCGTCAGCCAAAAATTCTCTTTTTCTAGAAATGGCTAATTGAATTAAGGTGGCGGCTAATGGCGCTAAAATAGCCGCGATAATTCCTAGAAGCATTAAAAGCGCTCCGCCGCGGTCGCGTAAATACCGTCTTCGGTCACCACTCCAAAAACTAATTCTCAAAAACCAATTGGAAAACAAAGCAATCAGGCCTACCAAAATTACCACTATTGTTTGTAATAACATATCTCTATTGCCAATATGGGATAACTCATGAGCAATCACACCTTCTAATTCAGATTTCTCCAGTTTTTCTAAAAGTCCTCGAGTGACTGCCACAATCGCACGATTTTTATCGCGACCTGTGGCAAAAGCATTGGGTTGAAGTTCATTTAAAATATAAATTTTAGGCAAAGGGAGACCAGCAGTAATACAAAGATTCTCTACGATTCGATAAAGTTCAGGGTTGTCCTTTTTTCCAATTGGTTGGGCTTTGGTCAAGGCTAAAATAATTTTGTCAGAATACCAATAACTTAAAAAACTCTGAAAAAAAGCAACAATAATGGCTAAATAAAGATAGATTGGTTCGCCTAAAAGTTGGCTAAATAACCAACCCAAAAAAATAATCAAAATCAAAAATAAAGTCATTAACAGCCAAGTTTTTCGAACATTGGCTTCAGCTTGAGTATATAAGGTGGCCATAAATGCTCTAATTATCCACGCTAGAATTGGACTTTAATTGGTTCTTTCTCAACTGCTTCTGTTATTTCAAAAAAGTCCATTTTCTTAAAACCAAAAATTGCTGCCACTATATTGGCAGGGAAACTTTCAATTTTAATGTTTAAATCACGCACATTGCCGTTATAAAATCTCCGGGCTGCCTGAATTTTATCTTCGGTATCAGTAATCTCTTTTTGCAATTCAAGAAAATTTTCTGAAGCCCTTAACTGAGGATAATTTTCCGCTACCGCAAAAAGTGTTTTCAAGGCCTGAGAAAGAACATTTTCCGCTTCAGAGTGTTCCTTCATTGTTTGAGCGCCCATGGCTCTCGTTCTGGCTTCAGTTACTTTTTCAAAAAGTTCTTTCTCATGCGCTGCATAACCCTTCACTGTTTCTACTAAATTGGGAACCAAATCATATCTTCTTTTTAATTGAACCTCAATATCAGCCCAAGCCTCTCTGGTTCGGTTTCTCAGTCTGACAAACTGATTATAGATAAAAATCACCCAAAGCAAAATTAAAACAGCTAAACCAATAACAATTTTAAGAATAAACATAAATTTTATTTTTATTTAATTTATAAATTTTCCGATCTTAATAAGATTATACATTAATCTAATCAATTAGTATTCTTCGCCCATTGACGGCATTCCACCCATTTCTTTCTTTTTTTCTGGTTTCTCTACCACCACAGCTTCGGTTGTTAAAAACATTGAAGCGGCTGAAGCAGCGTTTTGCAAAGCGCTCCGCACCACTTTGGTGGGATCAACAATGCCCGCCTTTAATAAATCCTGAAATCCCATGGTTTGCGCATTAAAACCAAATCCAGCCTGACCCTCTTTAACTCGCTGCACCACCACAGCGCCATCAACGCCCGCATTTTGGGCAATTTGACGAATTGGCTCTTCTAAAGCCCGGCGCAAAATATTAAGTCCAGTCAGCTCGTCGCCTTCCAGTTTTAATTCATTTAACGCTGGCAAAGCGCGAATTAAAGCCACGCCGCCACCCGGCACAATTCCCTCTTCAACCGCGGCTCGTGTGGCAGCCAAAGCGTCTTCAGTTTTATGTTGTTTGGCTTTTTGTTCTATTTCCGTGGCCGCGCCAACTTTAATCACTGCCACCCCGCCAACTAATTTAGCCAATCTTTCCTGTAATTTTTCTTTATCAAATTCAGAATCAGTTACTGCTAGTTCTTTTTTAATCTGTTTTATCCGCGCGTCAATTTTTTCTTTTTCGCCTTTACCCTCAATAATAGTGGTGTTTTCTTTGTTGGCCACGACCCGACGGGCTGTGCCCAATTGTTTTAATTCCACATTCTCCAATTTTAAACCAACCTCTTCAGAAATAACTTCCGCGCCCACCACCACGGCAATATCCTGCAGCATTTCTTTTTTCCGATCGCCAAAGCCGGGCGCTTTTACTGCTAAAGTATTAAAGACGCCTCGCAATTTATTGACGACCAAAGTGGCTAAAGCCTCGCCCTCAACTTCATCAGCGATTATCACCAAATCTTTTTTGCCGCTCTGCACAATTTTCTCTAAAAGTGGCAAAATCTCTTGAATTGAAGAAATTTTTCGGTCGGTCACTAAAATATAAGGATCTTCAAAAACCGCTTCCATTCTTTCCGCATCAGTAATCATGTAAGGAGAAATATAACCGCGGTCAAATTGCAATCCCCGAACAATTTCTTTTTGGATACCCAAACCTTTTGATTCTTCTACTGTGATAACACCATCTTTGCCCACCTCAGTCATTACTTCAGCGATTAAATTACCCAGTTCAGCATCTTCGGCTGAAATAGTTGCCACCTGCGCCATTTCTTCTTTGGTATTTATTTTTTTAGAAATTTTTCTTAAAGCCTCAACAATTTTTTCCACGCTTTTTTCAATACCTCGACGCAAAGCTAAAGGATTGGCGCCTGCTGTCACATTTTTTAATCCTTCGGTAATAATGGCTTGGGCTAAAACCACTGCGGTTGTTGTTCCATCGCCTGCCACATCATTGGTTTTTTCCGCCACTTCTTTAACAATCTCCGCGCCTAAATTTTCAGTTTTATCTTCTAATTCAATTTCTTTGGCAATAGACACGCCATCATTGGTAATGGTTGGCGCGCCAAATCCCTTGTCTAAAACCACATTGCGACCTTTGGGACCAAGGGTCACCTTAACAGTATTGGCTAATTTATCCACGCCAGTTTTTATTTTTTTTCTGGCTTCTTCATTAAAGAAAATTTGTTTCGCCATAGTTTTATTTAGAAATTAGTAATTTAAAATTAGAAACTTCGCGATTATTCAATAATCGCGAGTATATCTTCTTCTTTGGCAATTAGGTATTCTTTATCGTCGACCTTGATTTCATTAGGACCATATTTGGTGAATAAAACTTTATCACCCGGCTTTACTTCTAAAGGAATGTATTTGCCGGTTTTATCTTTTTTGCCCGGCCCGCAGGCAATCACCCGACCCTGTTCTGACCTTTCTTTTTCCGCGGTTTCGGGCAATAAAATACCGGTCTTGGTTTTTTCTTCTTGTTTAATTGGTTCAATTAAAATATGATCAGCAATTGGTTTTATCTTCATATAAGTTGAAATTGGCGAAGCAAAAAAATTGGACTTTCTTTTTATTTGCCCAAAAAACTTCGCTCCTTAATTTAACAAAGCCGACCTTTAAGTAAAATTTTAAAAAAATGATTTATATTAAAATATTAATCTGAAAAAATTTTTTGTCAAGTAAAACTAAAATCTAAATCTTTTAGCTTCCTTTTTTTTTATTTTTTATAGTATAATTAGTTAAGGCTAAAATGTTAAAAAGAGCTTTTTTCAGCAAACCAATAATTCTCTTAACAATCTCTCTCCTGCTTTTTGCCTGGGCAAGTTTTGTTCAGGCAGCTGATTGCGGCAACGCCACATCTTGTCAGTGCGGCGACACAGTGGTGGAAGACGCGACCCTGACCCAAGATTTAGTTTGCGATGAAACAGTGGCTGTTGGCTTGACTGTTAAAGCCAATTTATATCTGCAAGCCAATATCACTATGAATAAGACAGACAGCCAGGCCTTGCTGATTGATGCTGATGGCACTTCTTCGGCAGAGCACCTAATTATTGAAGGCAATGGCACTAGCACCATTACTGGCGCTAATTCGTCAGAAGATTATCATATTGGTGTTTTAATTCAAGCACATAATTATATTACTGTTCGCAATTTAATTTTTACTCATTTCAATGCTGGAATTGGTTTGATTGGCGCGTCCAGCTCAACAATTGAAAACAACACAACCACTGAAAATAAGTTTGGCATCTATCTTTACAACTCCTCCAACGCCAACACCCTTACCAACAACACAGCCAATGGTAATGGCTGGTCTGGCATCTCTCTTTACATCTCTTCTGACAATCAATTAACTGGCAATTATGCTGAAGAGAATGGAAATTTTGGCATTTTTCTTAGCGGCTCCTCCACCAACACCCTTACTAACAACACAGCCAATAATAATACCTGGCATGGCATCCGTCTTGACTACTCTTCCACCAACACCCTTATCAACAACACAGCCAATGGTAATGGCTGGTCTGGCATCGTTCTTTACATCTCTTCTGACAATCAATTAACTGGCAATTATGCTGAAGAGAATGGAAATTTTGGCATTTTTCTTAGCGGCTCCTCCACCAACACCCTTACTAACAACACAGCCAATAATAATACCCAGTATGGCATCTATCTTTACAACTCCTCCAACACCAACACCCTTACCAACAACACAGCCAATAATAATACCTGGTATGGCATCTCTCTTTCCTCCTCTTCTGACAATAATTTAACTGGCAATAAATTTATTCGCAATTATGTTGGTTATAATAATGTAACTAATAATACTTCTTCCAACAATCAATTTATCTACAATTTTCTAAACAATAATATCCAACTTGATGAAACATATAACAATATCAATCTTAATCAGCTAGTTGATTTTGTTGTGACGATGCTTGATTTTGACAATAATGAGTGCGCTAATTGTTCCTATGCAGTCAGCCTTAGCCCAGCCGAAACAATCAATACAACGCAAAATGGCGCTCAATTGACCACCAGTTTTAGCCCAACTCGTTCTGGCATTTATTCTCTGATTTACACCATTACTGATACTACTAACGGAAATATTACTCAAGCAGCAATTCCTTTTTTTGTGGAGGCTACTGGCTCAGCGCAGGTTAGATATTATTTGCGCGGGATTTTGCCAACCCATGGCCAGCCAGCTGGTAATGGTGCTAAATCTTTATTATTAGAACCGCCAACCAGTACTGAAGAATGGACCTATGGTACCTGGATCCAAAATTCGCCTGATGAAATAGATGAAAATCTGCCTTGGCTGGTTAATTTATTAGAAATTGATACTCATACTTGGTATAAAATAGATCCAGATGGTTATATTGGCGTAGAAAGGATTGTTACTTATGGTACGACAGTTGACGTCGACTCTTTTGTGCCACTTGCTGCTAATTATACTAATACAACTAAAACTTTTAGCAATTTAAATTGGTTAATTAATAAGGTTAATTGGTATTATTTAGCAATAAAATTGCGGGGAGGTAACCCATATTGGCTTTCCTCGCCTGCTTCAACCTCTTATGCTGACTTTTCTTATGAATACAGCACCACCCCGCTGGTGAAAAACGTTGAGAATGAATATCTTGTT
>JBNAUV010000005.1:0-30129 GCA_049700655.1 Minisyncoccales bacterium
GGGTTGAGGGGGTTGAGGGGGTTGAGGGGGTTGAGGGGGTTGGAGATTGGGGATTGGGAGGATTGGGGTGTAATAAAAAAAGGGTTTTTTCGTCTTAATTTATATATGACCGAAAAAGAACTCATTAGCAAATTGCAGGAACTGCGGCAGATTGAAGCCCAAAAAGATTGGGCGATTTTGCTAAAGAAACAAATTTTAGATCAAGAGACAAGCCAAAAGGAGCGATTTTTAACTATTTTAGAAAGTTGGGCGCAATTTTGGACGCAATTAATGTTTAGGAGAAAATTAGCGCCGGTTTTGGCGGTTTTGGTTTTAGGCATATTTTTCAGTTTTAGTTTAGCGCAAAATGCCGTGCCCGGCGATTTTTTATATACACTTAAGAAAATTACTGAAAACAGTCAGGCAATTTTTGTTTCAGAAGAAAAAATGCCGGACTTTAGTTTGGAATTGGCCAGCAAACGATTGGCCGAATTGAATAAAATTGTGGAAAAAAACCAGACAAAAAATTTAGCGCCCGCCATTAATGAAGTGCAAAACACTTTGGCCAAGATGACGCAGGTGTTGCTCACTTTTCAGGCAACTTCTTCTGATTCAACTGTGATAGATAAGTTTGTCAAAGAAACCGAAGCAATTAAAAATGAAATTCAAACCTTAAAAGAACAGGGCGTGGTAATCAATGACGAGGATTTGGAAAAGACTTCGCAAGAGTTAAAATGCAAACTTTTGTCTTCATTAATCGCTGATTTAGAGAAAAGAACATTGAATGACGAGCAAAAAGAAGCGGCCCAACAAATAAAGACAATGGCTGAAGAGGGGAAGTGCGGCGAGGGGCTGGAATTATTTTTGATTGAATTTAACCAAAAATCAATAACAGAATAATTGACAAACGGAAATCGCAGATTTCGTGGCTAATACGTAAAGTCGCGAAATTCAAAGGTCGACGCGATGAAAATAAAAATAAATAAAAATTAATTAAACCTAATAAAATGAGTAATTTAAAGAAAGTTATCGCTGTTTTGTCGATTGTCAGCATGATGGCTGTGGTTGCGCCTTCAGCTCAGGCAGTAACTGCTGAGGAATTGGCCGCGCAAATTGCTGCGTTGCAAGCCCAATTAAATGCTTTATTGGCGCAATATCAGCAATTAACCGGCGCATCAGCCACAGTTCCAGCCGCTTGCGCGGGCATCACTTTCACCAGAAATTTGAGCGTTGGCTCAACTGGTGCTGATGTTAAATGCTTGCAAGCCATTTTAAACACTGATGTTGCCACGCAAGTTGCGGCTAGCGGAGCTGGTTCGCCTGGCAATGAAACCACTTATTTTGGTTCATTGACAGCAGCTGCGGTCAAGAAATTCCAAGAGAAGTATGCAGCTGAAATTTTGACGCCATCTGGTTTAACAGCTGGCACTGGTTATGTTGGTCCAGCTACCCGCGCTAAATTGAATTCAATAATTAGCGGCGTCACACCAACCACACCAACCACACCGACTACTGGCGCTGAAGGTAGCATTTCAGCCACCTTGGCAGCCAGCCCGATTACTGGCGGTACAGTTTATGCTGGCGGAACTGGCGTGGCTATTGTTGGCCTTAATGTCAAAGCCACTGGTTCTGATGTTAAAGTAAACCGCGTTGATGTGCGTTTTGAAACCAGACCTTGGCTTTATGTTTCAGCCATTACTGTGGCTGACGGTGACACTGATGTGGCTACAATGGCTTTAACTTCAGGCAATGTCATTGAAGAAACAGTTGGTACGCTTTACACTGTGCGCGTGTCTGGTTTAAACATTAATGTGCCGAAAGACACAACCAAGACCATCAAAATTAAAATTAACCCGATTTTGCCAGTCGGCGAATCTGGACCAATAAGTGTTACTTATTATGTTCCAGCTTATGGCATTCGGGGTACTGATGGCGCTGGTTTAAGTCAATACGCGCCCAATGCCGATTTGAGCGATCGTAGCTTTTCAGTGACCCGGGGCGATTACGCCAACCTGGAAATTTCAGCAGCTGCTGACAATCCGAGAGATAAAGCAGTTATTATCAATGAATCAACCGAAACCAAGGATGTGGAGATGCTGAAGCTTAATGCTCGGGCGAAATACAATAACTTGGTTATTCGCCGACTCAAAGTGGCTTTAGCTGACGCCAGTTCAATGGTTGGCTCGCTCAGCTTATATGACGGTTCAACCTTGCTGGCAGCAACCACCAGCGGTGCGACAGTTGTCTTTGACAACCTTAATCTTAATGTCAATAAAGATGCGATTAAGACTTTGACTGTTAAAGCGGATTGGAAAGCCACCGACACTGAGGGCGCGGCTGCTTCAGTCAGCTTCACCTTGAATACTAACAATGTCTATGCTGAAGATGCTGCCACCTATACTCAATTAACCACCGCTAATGGTTATTTGACTGGTTCTAATGTGACTGGCGGCAGAGTTTATGGTTATTTGACTGCGCCCAGTTTGGCTTTGGTGAGCACCAGTATTACTGAATATAAGCCAACAGAAACTACTGGTTCGCAAGCTCAAGCCAAAATAAAGATAAATGTGACTGCCCAAGGCGGTGACATTTATGTGCCAAAGTATAGCAGTACAGCAGCCTCCAGCGGTTTAACAGCCAGTTCAACCCATGCTAGCTCTTCAGTGTTAACCTGCAGCGCTGATAGCAATGCTTACGATATGGGTTCTACTTATGCTAATGCTTGGCGAATTGGTTTGGGCGAGACCAAATACATTGAACTTTCTTGTGTTATTGGCAACACCTCAAGCAGCACCATTTTCAGCCGTCTCTATTTGACAGCCTTCAGATGGGCAAAAGCGGCAACTGGCGATCCAACAGCTTGGACTTGGGGTTTGGATGATTACAAGACAGCGGAATACCCATTGGGAGCTAAATAACTTTGTCTTGGTTTAGTAAACGCCTTTCCTTGTGGGGCAACTCAAAGGACTCCGGGTGAAAACTCGGGGTCTTTTGTTTTCTGAATAATTTGATAAAATGGAAAAACATTGATAAATTTCTAATTACTAATTATTCTAATTTCTAATCAAACCCCAATGTCTAATGACAAAATGACTAAAAACAAATACGACTTAGAAGAAAGAACAGCGAAATTTGGCGAGGAAATTTAAGTTTTGCAAGGATATGCCAAAAAATGAGATTACAAGACCTATTATCAGCCAATTAATTAAATGCGGGACTTCAATTGGAGCAAATTATAGTGAAGCCGACGACGCAGAAAGTAAAGCAGATTTCAAACACAAAATAGGTATTTGTAAAAAAGAATCACGAGAGTGCAAGCGCTTTCTTAGGATGTCGGCGGTAGCTGTGCCGGAAATAAAAGAACGTGCAAGAAAACTTTAGACCGAAGGTAAAGAACTTAACCTGATATTCAATTCTATTTATAAAAAACTTAGATAAGATTGGTTATTGGCACTTGGGATTTTTTTAGGTCAATTAGAAATTAGGAATTAGACATTGTTTAGAATAATTAGGTCAATTAGAATAATTAGATTAATTTACAAAGGTATGACATCAAAAACTCTCAAACTCATCACCCAATTATTGCTTTTGACAGTTATTTTTTTTCTGCCTTTGGCTAAACTGCTTTCGCTTTATTTGCCCCATATTTCACTCAAGGCCTATTTGTTTCGTTTATTGGTTTTGCTGGCTTTGTTTTTTTGGTTTTGGTTAATGCTTAAAGAAAAAAAATATCTGCCTCATTTTAAAAATTTTTTAGTGATGGCTTTAATTCTTTTCTTTTTGGCGCAAGCCGTAACAGCTTTTTTGGGCATTGACCCGCTTTTTTCCTTTTTTTCCAGTTGGATAAGGCATGATGGCGTCTTACAATATGGTTTTTGGGTTTTGTATTTTTTAATGTTGATTTCAGTTTTTCAAGAGAAAAAAGACTGGCAATGGCTTTTTCTGGTCTTTATTGGCAGCGCTTTTTTGGTAGCGGTCGGCGCTTGGCGGCCAATGGAATCAAAATGGCGCGTCGGTTTTAGTTTTTTTGGCAATCATGCTTATTTAGCCGCTTATCTGCTTTTTGCCATTGGTTTTTGTTTTTTGCTTTTGGCAAAAAAATATTTTAAAAATTTCTGGTTAAATGTTTTAATTTGGGTTAATGCTGGTTTTTTAACTTTGACTTTAATTTTCACGCAGATCCGCGGCGCTTATTTTGGTTTAGCCGGCGCGCTTACCCTTTTTTTAATTTTAGCCACTTTCTTTTTAAGAAAAGAAAATAAAAAATTGAGCTTATTGGCTGGCTTGATTTTGTTTTTAATGATTATTTTAACTTGTTCGCTTTTTTGGTTTGGAGAAAATCCTTTAATTAAAAACCAGCCGCTTTTGGCGCGAATAACAGAGATTGCTAAAGTTTGGCAGGTTTCTTCGGTTAAAGACCGATTGTTGACTTGGCAGATTGCCTTAAAAGGATTTAAAGATAAACCAATTTTTGGCTGGGGACCGGAAAATTTCGGCGCGATTAATAATAAATATTATGATTTTCGCGTGGGCGAAGGCGAACCATGGTTTGACCGGGCGCACAATCAGGTTTTGGATATTTTAGCCACCGGCGGCATTTTTCTTTTTATTTTTTATTTGTTTTGGTTAGGAGCAGTTGGTTATTATTTGTATAAAATTGGAAAAAAAGAAAAAATTTTAGGTTTTCTTTTGGCCAGCATTTTTTTGGCTTATTTTGGCCAAGGACTGTTTCTTTTTGACACCATTGGCGTTTATTTGGGACTTTTTCCTTTTTTGGCTTTTTTAGTTTTTGAAAACAAACAATTAAAAACAGAAGAAAAAGAAAATTTCGCTGAATTAAAAAAGAAAAATAATTTTTTAAGAAAACCGCGCTGGTTTATTTTGGCGCCCATCGGCTTTTTAATTTTATGGCTTATTTATCTGGTTTGTTTTCTGCCTTATCGCGCCAACCATTATTTTTGGCAATTTTATAATTACAACGCCAATCAACTTTATGAAAAAGCCGCGGCTTTTTTGCCAGCAGCGCTTAAAATTAAATCGCCGTACACTTATTGGGAAGTGAGAAAAAGGGTTGGCTGGGAATTGTTAGATATTTTAAGCTCAAGCGAATTAGAAAAAATGCCATTACAACAAAAAGAAATAATTAATTCTTTTTATGATTTCATTATGCCGGAATTGGAAAAATTGGCAGTGGCGCGGCCTTATGAACAACAGACTTATTTTCTTTTGGGCTCTTTGTATCGGTTGGGCTCGGAAAAGTTGAATCGTCAGGATTTAGCCAAAGCCGAGCGGGCTTTAAAGCAAGGTTTAAATTATTCTAATTTAAGATTTGAGTATTATAATGTTTTAGCCGCTGTTTTGCTTCAGCAGGGAAAATTTGACGAAGCGGAAAAATTAATTAAAGATTATATTAGCCGTGTTAATTTTTCTGAGGATTTTCCCTATTTAACACTGGGTCATTTTTATTTTATTGCTGGTAAATATGATTTGGCTTTTGCCGAATATGAAAAAGCCGAAGCCATTGGTTATCAATTTGAGGCAAATGAATTTGATTATAGCCGTTATTTAGTGGCTTGCGAGGAAACTGGCCATTATCAGCAATTGGTAAGAATGATTGAAAGATATTTAGCGAAAAATGGACCAAAGGCTGACACTTATTACAATTTAGCCGTGGGTTATTTAAAAATGGGCGAAAAAGAAAAAGCGAGAGAGTTTTGGCAAAAAGCAGTGGAATTAGATAGAGAATATGAGAAGTATAAGATATTTTTTGAATTAAATTATTCTAATTGACCTAATTATTCTAATTAACCTAAACAATGACCAATGATTTAAAACAGAATAAATATGATTTAGAAGAGCGTACCGCTAAATTTGGCAAGGATATTATAAAGTTATGTCAAAAAATGCCTAAAAATGAAATTACTAGACCCATTATTAATCAATTATAATAAAATGCGGAACATCAATTGGCGCTAATTATTGTGAGGCAGATGATGCGGAAAGTAGTCAAGATTTTAAACATAAGATTGGTATTTGTAAAAAAGAAAGCCGAGAAACCAAACATTTTCTGCGTATGAGCGCCGTAGCCATTCCCGAATTAAAAACAGAAATAAGAAAACTTTGGTTAGAAGCCAAAGAATTAAATTTGATTTTTAATTCTATTTACAGGAAAATTAAAAAATAATTGGGATTTGGGATTTATTTAGAATAATTAGGTTAATTAGCAATTAGGTAAATTAATTAAGTATGCTAAACAAGAAATTAATCTTTATTATCTTGATTTACTTTTCTTTTTTGGGTTTTTCAGGAGTGATGGCTCAATCAGCCATTCAATCATTTAATATTGAAACGACCTATGATTTGTATGGTCGAGAAAAAATTGAGGCCGTTTTGCTTCTGGCGACCAAGCAATTGTATTTTTATGTGGATAAAAATTGGTGGGACAAGAAAAATAGTCAACAGCAGAGCGATTTACAATTAAAAATTAGCAATTTAGCTCAAGAATTTGAAGAGAAAATTTATCCTACTCTAACTGCTTATTTAGGATCAGAGCCGCCCACCGGCGTTGATGGCGACAGCAAAACCACCATTTTGATTCATGAAATGATAGCGGGCAGCGGCGGCTATTTTAATTCGGGCGATGGCTATGACCGTTTGCAGAATTATCGGTCAAACCAAAGAAAAATGATTTATCTCAATGCGCGCTATATTGACCAGCCGTTAGCCAGAAGTTTTTTGGCGCATGAATTTGTTCATCTAATTACTTTTTATCAGAAAGATTGGCATTATTCTGTTTCTGAGGATGTCTGGCTGAACGAGGCTCGGGCCGATTACGCCCCGACTTTACTGGGCTATGATGATATTTATCAGGGAAGCAATTTGGAAAGAAGAGTAAGAGATTTTTTAGGCGCTCCAAATGATTCTTTAACTGAATGGCGGAACCAAAAAGAAGATTATGGGATTGTTAATTTATTTACGCAATATTTGGTTGATCATTATGGAATAAGAATTTTACAAGATTCACTTTTTTCTTCCAAAACCGGAATGGCGTCTTTAAATTATGCTTTGGCCAAAAATGGTTTTAAAGAAGATTTGAGCCAGATTTTGGTTAATTGGAGCATAGCGGTTTTAGTTAATGATTGTTCTTTAGGCGAAAAATATTGTTATAAAAATCCAAACTTAAAAAATGTGCGACTTTTGCCGGAAAGCACTTACTTGTCAACTGTGGCTGAAACTATTTTTACTAGTTATGGACAAATTAAGGATTGGTCAGTTAAATGGCAGAGGTATTTTGGCGGCAAAGGCGATTTGGCTTTGGAATTCGATGGTCCGGCCAATGTTAATTTAAAAGCGCCTTATTTGCTTTGCGATTTTCAAGAAAAATGTCAGATTAGTTTTTTATCGTTAGATAAAGATAACAAGGGTAAAATTATTATTCCCGATTTTGATAAAAAATATTTTTCTTTAACTTTAATTCCTTCTGTGGGCAATAAATTAAGCAATTTTACCGATAATGAGCCGAGTTACTCTTTTTCTTTTACCATTAGAACTAAAGAAGGTTTAAAACAAAATGAAGATTTGATTGCTCGATTAAGAGAGCAAATCATTTCTTTACAAACGCAGATTAAACAATTACAAGATGCTTTGCAAGAACTTTTAACCAGCCAACAAGGAAAAACAGCTTGTTTTCCATTTAAAAATGATCTTTATTTTGGCTTAAAAAATAATTCCGAAGTCAGGTGTTTGCAGGAGTTTTTAAAAAATCAAGGCCCAGAGATTTATCCTGACGGTTTGGTGACCGGCAATTTTCTTAATTTAACTTATCAGGCTGTCATTCGTTTTCAGGAGAGATACGCTGACGAGATTTTGTTACCTCTGGGGCTGACAAAAGGAACGGGCTATGTGGGGATGGCTACCCGAGCGAAGATTAACCAATTATTGGGTTACTAACCTCAAATTTTTTTAAAAAAATAAAAAATTAAAATAGAATTAAAAAGATTGGCGGTTAAATTGGCGTAAATTATTCCCCAGATGCCCAAGAGGGGAATTAAAGTTAGCAATAAAAGAATTTTTAAAGTTGGCGTAACGAAATTAAGAATGTATAATTCTTTTTTTCTCATCTCGGCTGTTAGGGCGGCGCTCAATAGGTAAAATGGAGAAAAAATTAAAATCAGAGCCAAAGTTTGCGAATAAAAAACCGAGTTAAGGTAAGCCGGAAAAAGTAATTTAAATAAATAAGGGCAAAGCGAGATATAAATTAAAATTAAGCCAGCGGCCAATAAAAACAATTTAAAAAACTTTTCTAAAAGTCGTTTTTTTATCTCTCTAACATTTCTCTCACTTAATTTTGGTAAAGCCAAAGAAGAAATGGGTAATAATTCTTGGAGTTTAAGAATGGGCCGTTCAGCAAATGTATAAATAGCCACTGCTATTGGCCCGACTAATTGCCAAAGGATAACTTTGTCTAAATAAGCAGCCAAACTGCCAATAACGCTCATTGCGGTTAGGTGTTGGCCATAAGGAATAGTTTCTTTTTCTATTTCGCCAGCTGTTGCTTCTTTTTTGGTTAAAAAAAAGAAAATGGCGCCAGCCAAAGTGAAAGCGAAAAAATAAGTAAAAACAATCAGGACTAGGTTTTTAGTTAAAAGAATGGTGAGAATTAATAAGCCAGCGCCTAAAAGATTGTAAAAAATAAAATATTTATTTTGTAAATCAAATCTTTTTTTACCTTGCCAAAAAACCAAGAAAATAGTTAAGGAGTTGATAAAAGGCAAAAAAATTGCTACAATTAAAAAGCAAAGAGCTAATTGCCAATTTTGTTGCCAACCATACCAGCCAGCAATCAAAAGAGCGGTTAAACTTCCTAGAAAGGCCCATTTTAATCTAACCACAAAACAAGGCCAGAACATTCTTTCATTGCCTTTAGCCACTGTCCGAATTAAAGCGGTATTAATACCGCTCATAGAAAAGATACCAATAATAGCGGTCAAAGAAAGAATATATTGGTAAGCGCCAAAAACTTCTTTTGGTAGAAATCGAGCAAAGACAATCATTAATCCTAAACCGAGGATGATTTCAAAAATTTTACCAAAAGTTAACCAAAACCCGCCTTGGGCTAAATAAATCATATCAGTGCCAGCATATTTTTCTGTCCATTTCAAAAAATTATAAATTTTTTGCTTAATTTCCATAATTTAAATCTATCATAATTTTATGAAAGAAAAAAGCGTTAATCAGGCGAAAAACAAAAAGAAAAAAATAAGAGTGGCGGTTAGCGGCGGGTTTGATCCTTTACATATTGGCCATATTCGTTTATTTAAAGAAGCAAAAAAATTAGGCGATGAATTAATCGTCATTTTAAATAATGATAATTGGCTGAAGAAAAAAAAGAGCTTCGTGTTTATTCCAGAAAAAGAAAGAAAAGAGCTTTTGGAAGCAATTAAATGGGTTGATAAAGTAGTATTAACTAGTCATAGACGACAAACAAAAGATATAAGCGTTAATAAAGAGTTAAAAAGATTAAAACCGGATATTTTTGCCAATGGCGGCGATCGGACTAAAGACAATATTCCAGAAGTAGCTGTTTGTAAAAGACTTGGCTGTAAGATAATTTTTAATGTTGGCGGCGCAAAAATTCAATCCAGTTCTTGGTTATTAAAAAAATTTTTAACTTATGCCCAGAAACAAAAATAATGTTGGTATTTTGGGCTATGGCGAGATTGGCCAAGCCATCGCCCGATTTTATAAAAAGCCAAAAATCAAAGATTTAAACAGAGATGATAATTTAGCGGGAGTTGATATTTTACATATCTGTATTCCCTGGACTCGCAATTTTGTTAAAATCGTCAAAAAAGAAATTAAAAAAATAAAACCGAAACTAACTATTATTCACTCCACGATTGTCCCTGGAACCACCAAAAAAATTATTTCTGGCTTGCCCCGAGCTTGTCGAGGGGTTGTTCATAGCCCGGTCAGGGGAGTGCACCCTCAGCTTTATCAAGGCATCAAAACCTTTGTCAAATACATTGGCGCTGACAATAAAAAAGCCGGTGAATTAGCCAAGAGACACTTAAATAGTTTAGGAATTAAAACAAAAGTTTTTTATCCTTCCGCGACCACCGAAATTGGCAAATTACTTGATACTACTTATTATGGTTTGTGTATTGCCTGGCACGGCGAAATGAAAAAATTATGCGATAAATACAAAATTGATTTTGACAAAGCGGTCACTGATTTTAATCAAACCTACAACGAAGGATACAAAAAATTGGGCAAACCAAATGTTATTCGACCAGTTCTTTATCCGCCAAAAAATGGCATTGGTGGCCACTGCGTTGTGCCGAACGCCGAAATCCTCAAAAAATATTTTAAAAGTCCAGTTTTGAATTTCATTCTTCAATATAAAAAGAAAAAATAATTTTATTATCTCTTTAAGATAAATAATAATGATTAATATAAAAAATAAAACCATTAGATTTTTTAATAATGTTAAATTTTTTGGCTGGCGTTATGGATTAAGGCAGTTAATTTTATTTATTTTTCGCCCTTTTAGTAATTTAATCAGAAAAAGTGAATTTTTGCTTAATTTCAGATACGGATTTTTACCTTCTTTAATTTATTCAATTTATTGTTCCGGACCAAAATTATTCAAAATTAATTCCACTGACTTAATGGAAAAAGTTAAAGAATTTTGGTATAGCAATAATCCGGGCTATTTTGATTTAGATGGCGAAAAGATTTCACGAAAAGATATTTTTATTTATGGAGGCCCTAATTTTAGATTCACTTGTCCAATTTGTCAAAAAGCCGAATGGTTATCTCGGGTGAGACAAAAAAATTTATTTATTTCTCATAATTGTCCGCAAGCCAAAGAATGCGAAGATGTTTGTAAAAAACAGGGCGATGATCTTTGGACTCACTATCATCAGAATTTTGATTTTGGCATTGGCTGTCGTTCCGATTTGCCGGCAGCCAAATGTCTTATGTTAAGACCAAATGCCTCTCGCGATAAGATTTTAAGCCCGCGTTGCGACCAAGGAATATTGGTTAGTTGGCGGCGGTTTGCCTATGCTTTTCAACGAGACATTGTTGAAAGGCCGGTGGGAATAAAATGGACAAATTATGATTTTTTATGGGTTTTTATTGATTCTTTTAGCCAAAAGTTTTCCCGTCCCAAATTGCCAATTATTCTTTATGGACATGATTTTTGGACAGAAGATAAAAGTTTTCAATGGGTAATTGATTGGTTAAAACCAGATATATTTTTAACCTCTTATCCTACTCAATGGCGAGAAAATTTTAAATTTTCTCCTCAAACAAAAATTGTGTTTTTTCCTCTTTTCCCATCTCTTTTTTTCACCCGGCCAAATTTAGAGAAAAAGAAACTTGACCTATTAGTTATTGGAGCTACAACTTCGCCTATTTATAAAGAAAGAGTTATTCTTGCCAAACAAATTCGCAAATTGAATTCAAAATATAAGGTTGAATTTTCCCATTGGACGGGCGCTCTTTCTTCTCTTTGGCAAGGGCCAGCAGAGTATATAGACCCTATTTCAAAAAAAACAGTGAGATACCTTAACAAGTGGTCTGAATATTTAAGTTCGGCAAGATATGTAATTTTTGGGAAAATTGCTGACCCTAAAAAACAGTTTTTGCTTTGGAAATATTATGAAACTCTTGGTTCGGGGGCTATTCCTATTTTTCCAGAGGTGCCGGATTTAAAATTATTGGGAGTAAAGCCGTTTGAACATTATATCCCTTTGAGCGAAGTTGAGGGGAACAATGATAAATTAACATATTATTTAGACAATTACGAAAAATATAGACACATTGCTGAAAATGCTGTAAATTGGTACAAAGAAAATTGTGATAAGATGTTGTTTGAAGATTTTGAAAATTTAATTAGGGAGATTACTAACTATAAATATCCCAAAAGATTAATATGAAAATTTGTTATTTAGCTGATGCCAGCAGCCTTCACACTTTTAAATGGACAAAATATTTTTTTCAAAAAGGTTATCAGATTGATATTCTTACCTTAAAGCCACCTGCTTTTGACTATCGGGGAATGAGAATTTTCCAAATGAAAAAAATAATACTTCCTGTAAGTTCGCTGTCTCATCTAATTAATTTTTTGCCCATTATTTTTCAAATTCGGCGATTTAAAAGAAGAGAAAAACCAGATGTTTTTCATGCTTTGGGAAGCAGCAATGGCTGGTTGGCTGTGTTTGCTCGTTGTTATCCTCTCATCTATACCATTGCCGACCCGGGCATATTGTCAATTCCTTTCCAGAGAAAACTGCCAAGAATTTATCAAATTCTTAATAAATATGCGATTAAACGGGCTGATTTGTTGGTTTGCGATGGTGAAAATATAAAGGAAGCGATGATGAAATTAGGGGCTGACCCTAAGAAAATAAAATTGATTCGTTATGGCGTTGACACTGACAAATTTAAACCAAATAAGCCAAAAGTAGATTTAAAAAAGAAATTATTTGGTTTGGATAATAAAATTATTATCAGCACCAAACCACTAAGAAAAGAATGCGATGTGGAAACTTTAGTGCGAGCCGCCCCCTTGGTTTTAAAAGAAATTCCAGAAGCTAAATTCTTAATAATTGGCGATGGTGAAGAGAAAGAAAGATTAATTAGATTGAGTAAATCTTTAGAAATTACAGATAAAATTAAATTTATTGGCTGGGTTCTGCCCGAAGATTTGCCCGATTATTTTAACTTGGCTGATGTTTTTGTTTGCACTTCATTAGTTGAAACAGGTTTAGCCTCAAGCACAGCTGAAGCTATGGCTTGTGGCGTACCGTTAGTGGTTAGTGACTCTGGCGATAATAAAATTTTCATAAAAGATGGGGAAAATGGATTTATTTTTCCGCTTAAAAATTCAAAAGTTTTGGCCAAAAAAATTATTACTTTGCTTAAAGATAAAAATTTACAAAAAAAATTTTGGTTAGCTCACCATTCATGGATAGAAGAAAACAACAATTATCAAAAAGAAATGGCAAAAATGGAGAAAATTTATCAATCTTTTAAAAAATGAAAGAAAAACTTAAATCTATATTGTCAAAATCTCCTACTTTTTACAAAATTTCCCAAAACATCTATTGGAAATTTCAAGACATGAAGGTTAGAATCTTGGGAACTTCTCTTTTGGAGAAATATTGGCAAAAGAAAGGACTAAATTTTGGAGAGGTCGAGAATTCGTTAGGTCATCCTCACAGGAAATTATTAATTGAGAAAATTTTAAAATATAATCCAGAAAGCATTTTAGAAATCGGTTGCGGTTGGGGGCCAAATTTATTTTTACTAGCGAAAAAATTGCCAAAAGCAAAAATCGAAGGAATAGATATTAACGGAAAAGCGGTTGAGACAGGGAAAGAAGTTTTTCAAAAAAATAACATTGAAAATATAAGATTGTTTGTAGGAAAAGCAGACAATTTGGATTCTTTTAAAGATAAAAGTTTCGATATCGTTTTTAGCGATGCTACTTTAATGTATATTGGGCCAGATAAAATTAAAAGAACGATTAAACAAATTTTTGAGAATTGCCAAAAGGCCATAATTTTGATAGAATGGCATATTTCCGGCAAGCAAGATATTTACGATGCTCATATCGGCGTTTGGAAAAAAAATTATTTGAATTTGTTAGAAAGATTTATTTCATCAGAAAAAATTTCTTTGACCAAAATCACCAAAGAAATGTGGCCAGATAAAAACTGGCAAAAATGGGGATATTTAACTGAGATTATTCTATGAAAGTAATTCAACTTTCGGTTATTGTTCCTACATATAATCGTGAAAAAGATTTAGAAGAGTGTCTTTCATCTATTTTAAATCAAACTTTTCAACCCAATGAAATAATAATTGTAGATAATAGCAACAATAATGAGACAGAAAAAATGATTGAAACCAAAAAAGAAATTTTTAAAAAAAGAGGAATTCCTATTAAATATATCAAGAATCCAAGAGAAAATAGTTTAACGTTAGCTAGAAATATTGGCGTTAAAAACTCTTTCGGCGAAATAATTTTATTTCTTGATGACGATGTGATTTTAAATAAAAATTATATTGAAGAAATTTTGAAAATCTATAAAAAATACCCCGACGCATTAGGGGTGCAAGGTTACATTTTGCGGAGAAATATTTCGAAGATTAAAAATTTTATTAATAGAATTTTTTATTTCAGTTATTATAAAAAAAATATCTGTCGGATTTTACCATCGATGGAAGCAATACACCCTTCTTCTCTTTCTACTGTAATTAATTGTGAATGGCTCTCGGGGGCAAATCATTCTTTTAAAAGAGAAGTATATGAAAAATTTAATTATAATTATGATGAAAATCTAAAAAAATATTCGGAAGGAGAAGATTTAGATTTTTCTTATCGTATTTTCAAAAAATTTCCAAATCGATTATATATTACTCCTCATTCTAAATTAGTACACAAAGAATCACAGGCTGGAAGAATTTTAGGAAAAGAATTGATTTATATGAAGGAAGTCTACGGTCTTTATCTTTTTTATAAAATTATTGATCAAAATATAAAAAATAAATTGATATATTTATGGAGTAGAGTTGGAAAATTGATTTTCAATATAGGTAGTTCATTTTTTAAACTTTCTCCAGTAGAGTTGATCAAGAATATTTACCTAATCAGAGCTTACATATACTGCCTCAAACACATAAAGGAAATTAAAAATGGTGAATTAGATTTTTTTAACAAAACATTAAAGTAATCTTAGAACATGCCAGAGAAGCTTATTACAAAATATTTTAATATCCACAATTTGGTAGGGATTAAGATTCAATCATATTTGCGCTCTAAAATAGGGGAAGTCAGATACCACGTCAGAGAATTTGAGGAACCGTATTTAAGCGAAAACGCCATAGATATATTTGTGTATGATTATTCTGAATGTCCAGTCTTTAAAAATTCTACCGTATTATCAAATTACTATTACTACTCAGATAATTATCTTAATATACCTGCCGAAAGACTCTGTTTTAATTTTATTGACTTCCCCTTCGTTATATATTGTGACAGATTTAGAATTCCGCTTAATTTCTTAGTAGAATTAGTACTACTGAGAAAAGGATATTCTCTTATTCACGCCGCAGCAGTAGAATATCGCGGGGAAAATTATCTTTTCCCAGCATTTGGTGGTGTAGGAAAAACAACAACAGTTGCCTCGATAATATTTAGTGGTGGAAAACTTTTTGGAGATGATATGATTATTATAAAAGGCCAAAAAATTTTTAGTTATCCAATGGACTTTTCCGTGTACCCCTATCATCTTGATATTTTAAAGATTAAGGATAAGAAAATAAAATATCAATTTTTAAAAACCAAGATATTAAATAGTCTTACTGAAAAATTAAAAAATTATGATTTTAAGGTTATTAAATTATTAATCTTGATACTCAATTTACTTAAGGTGCCATATGTTAACGTTTCGCCTAAGAAGATATTTGGTGAAAATTGTATTGTTGAAAAGGGACAGATTTATGAAATATATTATTTACGTCGAACAGAAAATGACACACCTCAAATTATAGTTGAGTCAATTGATTCTAATAAATTGGCAGAAATTTGTACAAACACTATCCTTCAGGAGTGGCATCAACCAATGGCAATCTTGTATACCTATAGTGGGCTTACTTCATTTTCATTGCATTCGCTTTTTTGTAAGATTAGAGATATATTTATACAGACATTCAGAGACTATGAATGTTATCAAATCAAAATCCCAAATAATTTAGATAATTTAACTTACCAAAAACAATTGATTTCGTTATTAAGTAATGAACCCAAAAGAGTCTTTAGTAAAACCTAGATTGTGGGATATGTATTTTTTATCTGTTAATAAAAAAATCGAAGTATTAACTAATGCGATAAAATTTTACTTAGGTGATAAAAAAGATTTAAAAATAATCGATATTGGTTGTGGAGCTAAACCTTATTTTCCATTATTTGAAAAATTTGCTTTAGAATACATAGGAATCGATGTAAAAAAAACCGAATTTGTAGATGTGGTGGCATCTGCGGAAGATATTCCTTTTTCTGATAATTATTTCGATGTTGCCCTATCAACACAAGTTTTAGAACATGTAAAAGATTATCAGGAGGCGATTAATGAAATGTTTAGGATATTAAAACCAAATGGCATTGTTTTTCTCGCCACCCATGGTGTTTGGGAAATTCATGGGTCCCCATATGATTATTGGCGTTTTACAAATTATGGATTAAAGGAAACATTTAAGCAGTTTAGAGAAGTCAAAATTATAAATAATGGAGGTGCGATTTTATGTTTTTTTCAGATATGTAACATTTATTTTTTAAAATTAATAAATATTCCCATTATTGGTTTGATTATTAGGGGTATAATTTTAGTTAATAATTTATTAGGTTGGTATTTAGATAAATTACTGGGAAAATATGATTTTTTTGTTATTAATTATTTAGTAGTTGCCAAGAAATAAATTATGAAATATTTAGTGACTGGTGGAGCTGGGTTTATTAGCTCCCATTTAGTAGACAGGTTAATAAAGGAAGGTTACGAAGTAGTAGTTGTTGATAATTTATCTACTGGAAAAAAAGAAAACTTAAATCCACGGGCAAAATTTTATAAAGCTGATATTTGTGATTTTAAAATCTCTCATATTTTTAAAAAAGAAAAACCCAAAATCGTTTTTCATTTTGGTGCTCATATCGAAGCTAGGGAATCAGTTAAAGATCCGATTTGCGATGCCAAGATAAACATTTTGGGAAGTTTAAATATTTTAGAAAATTGTAAAAAATTTAATATAAAAAAAATTATTTTTGCTTCGAGCGGGGGAGAAATATATGGTAACGCCGAGATAATTCCTACTTCAGAATCTTATTTTCCTTTTCCTATTTCCCCTTACGGGGTAGCAAAATTTGCTGTAGAAAAATATTTAGAGGCATATTTTAAGATGTTTAAAATTCCTTATCTTGCCTTACGTTATGGAAATGTTTATGGTCCGAGACAAAATCCAGAAGGAGAGGCGGGAGTGATAGCTATTTTTACTAATAGAATGCTGAAAAATCAAACAGTTTTAATTCACGGCAGTGGTCGTCAAACAAAGGATTATATTTTTATTAATGATGCCATTAATGCCACTTTATTAGCTTTTAAAAAAAACATTCAAGGAATTTTAAATATTGGGACAGGAAGAGAGACTTCTGTTTTGGAAATTTATCATAAACTTAAAAAATTAACTCATTCTAAGAGTAAAAAAAGACATATTCCTTTACCTCCTATTGGTTTTAAAAGAGGCTGTCTTTCTATTGAGAAAGCAAAAAAACTTCTTTCATGGAAACCAAAGTATACTTTAGATGAAGGTTTAAAGAAGACAGTAGAATGGTTTAAAAATGAAAATATTAATTATTAATACAACAAAAAGGAAATATGGAGGGAAAGTTTATGAGGGGATGGTGGAAAAAATACTCTCTGAAAGTTTTAAAACGGAAACGATAGTTTTTACAAAAAAGAATTTTTTATTTAAGATTTGGCAAGCGAGCAGAAGAAAAGACGTTGAGATAACAATCAGAAACTTTGATTCTTGTTTGTTTTTTAATCCGAGACCAGTCAAAAATATCGCCCTTGTTCACCATATAGATTTTTCTTTTTCTCCTCTTTTGGTAAAAACTGTTTTTTTCTTTTTGACTCCTTTAATTTTTAGAAATTTAAGAAAAGCTGATGCCATTGTTGTTGTTTCAAAATATTGGGAAAAATTTTTTAAAGAAAGAGGTTATAAAAATGTTTATTTAATTTACAATGCTTTTAATTTAGACGAGCTTAGTATCAGCGATAGGGAAATAGAAGAATTTAAAAAGAAATATAATCTAATTGGCAAGCCAATAATTTATTTGGGAAATTGTCAAAAAGCAAAAGGAGTTGTGGAGAGCTACAAAGCTTTAAAGAATCTTGACTGCCATTTGGTTACTTCGGGAAAGCCAATGGTTAAAATTCCAGCTAGGAATCTGGAAATAGAATATAGAGATTACTTAAAATTACTAAAAGCTTCCTCAATAGCAGTTACAATGTCCAGATTTAAAGAAGGATGGTGTAGAACTGCTCATGAGGCAATGTTGTTAAAAACCCCAGTTATTGGTTCAGGGTTGGGAGGAATGAGAGAGCTGTTGGAAGGGGGAAAGCAAATGACTTGTGAAGATTTCGGTTCTTTAAGAGAAAGAGTGGAATATTTATTAGCTCATCCAGAGATAAGAGAAAAAATGGGAGAAGATGGCTACAATTTCGCTAAAGATTTCACTTTAGAAAGATTTAAAAAAGAGTGGTTGGAATTAATTAATAAATTAATATGATAGAAGTTTCAATAATAATTCCTTGTCGGAATGAGGAAAAATTTATTGGGAAGTGTTTGGAATCAATAATTAAACAAGATTATCCAAAAGAGAAAATGGAAGTTTTGGTTGTGGATGGGATGTCAGAAGATAAAACAAGAGAGAGAATAGAGGAATTTAAAATTAAAAATTTAAAATTAAAAATTAAAATCTTAGATAACCCTAATAAGTTTACTCCTTTTGGATTGAATATTGGAGTCAAAAATGCCAAAGGAGAAATTATTATCAGGATGGATGCTCACGCTACTTATGAGAAGAATTACATTTCAAAGTGTGTAAAATATTTGAATGAATATAACGCTGATAATGTCGGCGGAGTAATGAAAACTTTGCCGCGGGAAAATACACTCTTTGGTAGAGCTGTTGCCCTCGCTTTATCTAGTTCTTTTGGGGTGGGTAAATCTACTTTTAGAAAGGGTTCCAAAAAACCTAAATGGGTTGATACTGTTTTTGGTGGCTGTTACAAGAGAGAAGTTTTTGATAAAATTGGTCTTTTTAATGAGAATCTTTTAAAAGGACAAGATATGGAGTTTAATCTAAGGCTAAAAAAGGCAGGGGGTAAGATTCTTTTGCATCCCGAAATTGTGAGTTATTACTACGCTCGTTCTAAATTGAATCTGTCATTCTGTAGATTTTATTTTGGTGAAGGCTTCTGGGCGGTTTATCCAGCTAAATTTGTTGGTAAAAGTTTTATTTTTTTATGGCGTCTTATTCCTTTTGCTTTTGTCTCGTCTTTGATAATTACCGCAATATTGTCATTTTTCTCTCCTTTTTTTAAATGGCTGTTTATTTTTATAGTAAGCTTTTATTTCTTGGCTAATTTATATTTTTCTTTTCTGATCGCCATTAAAGAAAAAGATTTCAGGTATTTTTTTGTTTTGCCCTTGATATTTGCTCTCATTCATATTAGTTATGGCTTTGGTTCAATATATGGATTTTTCAAGTTATTATTCCCAAAAACTAAATAACGCATTCTATTTTGTAAAAGGTAGGGTTACCCTTTACGCAATTTTGAAATCGTTGGGTGTTAAAAAGGGAGATGAAGTTATAATTCAGGCCTTTACCTGTTTGGCCGTGCCAAATCCCATAATCTGGCTTGGGGCTAAGCCAATTTTTGTTGATATTGATCCAAAAACATTCAATATTGATCCCTTTAAAATTGAGGAAAAGATAACTCCTAAAACAAAGGCTATTATCGTTCAACATACTTATGGAGTACCAGCAGAAATGGACAAGATTACTGAAATAGCAAAGAAACACAATTTATATGTTATTGAAGATTCTTGCCATGCCATTGGTTCAAAGTATAAGGAAAAAATGACAGGTTTTATGGGGGATGCCGCCTTTTTTTCTTTTGGTTGGGGAAAACCCATTACTGCCGGGATAGGAGGATGTGCAGTTATAAATAATTTGGAGATCAGAAAAGAAATGGAAAAAATCTACGAACAATTCAAAGAGCCGTCTTTAAAAGAAAGCATTTGGCTGAAAATCCAATATCTATTTTATTCTCTCTTCTTGACTCCATCGCTTTTTTGGTCTATCAGGAGTGTTTATAGATTTTTATCGAAAATGAAGATAATAGGTGGCACTTTTCTTGAAGAAGAAATTGAACATAGAATGCCAATTGGCTTTATGAAAAAAATGCCAAAAGGTCTAAAAAAAATAGTAATAAAAGAATTGGAGGAAATAGACAGTTTGATTGGGCATCGGAAATGGGTAGTGTCAAATTATGAAAGGAAGTTGTCCGAAATCGGTATAAGGACCCAGGGAGTTCCTGAATATATTAAACCTGTTTATTTAAGATACCCCCTTTTGGTAAAAGATAAAAATAGAATTTTAGAAGAGGCCAAAAAGAAAAAAATAGAGATCGGCGATTGGTACAGCACGGTCGTTCATCCCCTAAAAGAAAAGAAATTAGAATCTATTGGCTACAAAATGGGTATGTGTCCGATTGCCGAAGAAGTAGCTCAGAGACTGGTGCATTTACCTACATATAAAAAAGTGGATGAAAGATATATATTAAGAGTCATTGAATTTTTAAAAGAAAAAACTTATTCTTAAATCAGGAAAAATTTCAAACAAAATCTTCTTTCTGAAATTGAAAAATTTTCTTAAAAATGGAGCTGAGAAAGAAAATAGAAATTGAATGTTATGATAAAAATGCGCGGAGGAGTGGTTAAAAGAGAAAAGATGGGAGAGCGATTTTAGAGGGTTTTCACTTCAATATTTAAGTAGTTTTAAATTTTGCTATGATTGGTTAGGAAAAAACTGCAAAGAAAAAATAGTTTTGGATTATGGCTGTGGAAATGGAATTCATTCAGCGGCGATAGCAAAAATGGGAGCTAAAAAAGTAATCGGAATTGATTTGTCAGAAAAGTCATTAGAGATTGCCAGGGAAAGAGCAAAAAGAGAGAAGGCAGAAGACAAGGTTGAATTTATCTCAATGGATTGCGAAAAAATGGATTTTTTAGACAATTTTTTTGATGTTATTTTTGACGGAGGGACATTCTCTTCTTTGGATTTAAACAAAGTTTTTCCAGAATTGTCTCGCGTTTTAAAGCCCGAAGGTTTTTTAATCGGCATTGAAACATTCGGACACAATCCCTTTACCAATCTAAAAAGAAGAATTAATAAGATTGCCAAAAAGAGGACAGAGTGGGCCACAAATCATATTATGAAAAACAAGGATTTGGAGATGGCAAAAGAGTATTTTGGGAAAGTAGAAGTTTATTATTTTCATTTAATTTCCTGGATTTCTTTTCCATTTTTGAGATTTTCTTTTGGAAGATTTTTCTTGAAATTTTTAGAAAAATTAGATAAATCTCTGCTAAAAATATCTTTTTTAAGAAAACATTCTTTCAAAGTTGTTTTTATTTTTTCCTTACCGCGTAAAATTATAAAATAATTTGTTTAGGGTCAGCCAAAGAAAGATTATTAATATCCCCTGAGTGATTAAATTAGAATTTTCCTACCACGATTTTATTTTAAAATTTATATTTTAAAATTTATATTTGATACAAATTCGATGCAATCTTTAAAAAGGCTTTATGCATCAGGTTTTTAGGGGCTCTAAAGGAAATCAGTGGTTTATTAAAAAAACTTTCAGGGTAATAAGATAAAATTCAAATAATTCCCCACCCAATTGGGTTTGATGAAAATACTAACCGATATGCAATCGCGTGTTAGTTGATTTTTAAGATAATTTTTAGTAAAATAGGTTTATTAGTGAGACATGATAAAACGTTTATTTGATATTATATTTTCTTTTTTTGGGTTAATATTAATTTCTCCTTTACTGGGTTTAATTGCTATATTAATTAAATTAGATTCTAAAGGACCGGTTTTTTTCCGGGGAGTGAGAGTAGGGAAAGACGGAAGAGAATTCAGGATTTTTAAATTTAGGACAATGGTGCCAGATGCTGAAAAATTGGGAGGTCCTTCCACTGCCGCTGACGACCCCAGATTGACAAAAATCGGCAAATTTTTGAAAAAGTATCAGGTGGATGAATTACCTCAATTGATAAATGTGCTGAAAGGCGAGATGAGTTTGGTGGGACCGAGGCCTGAGGTTAAAATGTATGTTAATATGATGACAGATGAGGAAAAAAAGATTATATTGTCAGTGAAGCCCGGAATGACCGACCTCGCTTCTTTATGGAATTTCCACGAAGGCGAAGTTTTGAGAGGCAGCCCGGATCCCGAGAAAACATACCAGGAAAAACTCTGGTCAGAAAAAAAGCGATTACAGATTGAATATATTAAAAATTGCTCATTTTGGCTTGATTTGAAAATTATTCTAAAAACAATTTTGAAGATATTCCAATGACCATTGAGGAATACAAAAAAATAGCGGCTGATGCAAGAAAAAAAGTTCTGGAGTTAATATATAAAGCTCAAACAAGTCATATTGGCAGCAATTTTAGTTGTACCGAATTGCTTACAGTTCTCTTTGAAAAGGCGGATTTGGATAAAGATAAAATCATCCTGAGCAAGGGTTGGGCCGCTGCTTCTTTGTATTATTTTTTATGGAGAAAAGGCAGAATTACTGAAAAAGAATTAAATAGTTTTTGTATGCCCAGGAGTAAGTTTATTGGACTGGCGGAGCCGATCATTCCTGAAATTCCTGCTTCCGGAGGGAGTATGACTTATGGTTTGCCTTTCGGAGTTGGTTTTGCTTTGGCAAAAAAATGGAAAAGAGAAAAGGGGACAATTTTTGTGATAGAATCGGACGGAGGTATGCAAGGCGGCCAAACATGGGAAGCAATTCAGATAGCCGTCCAACATAAATTAAACAACTTAGTCTTAATAGTTGATGACAATTCTTTGCAGGCAATGGGCGAAACAAAAAAAATATTGAATATTCACCCTCTTGATAAGAAATTAAAAATTTTTGGCTGGCAGGTTAAAAAAATAGACGGTCACAATTTTAGACAAATTGAAAAAACGCTTTCTATAAAATCAAAAAAACCTTTTGCCATAATTGCCAAAACAATAAAAGGATATCCGATTTCGTTTATGAAAAACAACAACCTTTATCATTATAAAAATTTGAGCAAAAGAGAGTATTTAAAGGCATTAAAAGAGTTACAAAATTAAACTAATTTCAAAAAAATGGGGGAAATTATTAAAAAACAGGATTCAAGAAGGGTTTTTGTTGACACCTTAAATGAATTAGCCAAGAAAGACCCGAATATTGTAGTTGTTATTTGTGATGTTGGTTTCAATTATTTGGATAATCCGAATTTAAAATTTAGAGTTTTAAATTTGGGAGTGACAGAGCCAACCTCAACAATCATTTCCGCAGCCCTGGCATTGAGCGGTTATTCTGTTTGGTTATATTCTATGATTCCTTTTGTGACTTTCAGGGTGCATGAGCAAATAAGAAACGCTATTTGCATGCACAAAGCACCGGTGAAAATTATTGGAGTAAAAGGCAGCGAGAAATACGGCTTTCTGGGTTTTTCACACAATCTATTATGGGAAAGCGAAGAAATAGAATGGCTTAAAAAATTGCCGGGAATGAAATGTTATTTGCCTAAAAACAATAAAGAAGTCAAAAAGGTTGTTTTAGAAGCATACAAAATAAATTCGCCTTGTTATATAAGGCTTTAATATATGGTTTTCAAAGTTCCTTTTGTGAATCCTTCAAAACAATACCAAATGATAAAAGATAAAGTTTTAAAAACGATTGACGATGTTTTATCAAGAGGCGATTTGATATTAAGGAAAGACGTTGAGGAATTTGAAAAGAATATTGCTGCCTATGTGGGAACAAAATATGCCGTGGGTTTGAATTCCGGCACAGACACAATGTTTTTATCCTTAAAAGTTCTGGGAATTGGCCCGGGAGACGAAGTGATTACCGTTTCCCATACCTTCATTGCCTCTATTGCCGTTATTGTCAATTGCGGAGCAAAACCCATTTTGGTGGATGTGAAGGACGATTTCACTATAGACGTTGATAAAATAGAAGAGGTAATTGGAGAAAAAACAAAAGCAATAATACCGGTTCATTTGAATGGCAGGGTTTGCGAAATGGACAGGTTGATGGAGATTGCCCGGAAACACAATTTAATAGTGATTGAAGACGCGGCTCAGGCTCTGGGAGCCAAATTTAAAAGCAAGCAGGCTGGCAGTTTTGGCTTGGCCGGTTCTTTCAGTTTGTATCCTTTTAAGGCTTTGGGTTGTTTTGGGGACGGCGGTATTCTAACGACTGATGATGAGAATCTGGCGGAAAGAGTGAGATTATTAAGAGACCATGGCCAAAAAACTAAAACCGAAATCGTTTGTTTTGGCTGGAATTCAAGATTGGACAACCTTCAGGCAGCCATTTTAAATACGAAATTTAAATATCTGCCAGACTGGATTGAGAAAAGAAGACAAATAGCAAAAATTTATAACGATGGCTTAAGAGATATCCCGGAGATAAAAGTGCCGCCAGCCCCGGACTCAGATGAAAAACATTTTGACATTTATCAAAATTATGTTTTAAGAGCGGAAAAAAGAGATGAATTGTTTAAATTTCTGCAAGAGAAAGGAGTGGAAACTTTAATCAAAGATCCAATTCCTAATCATCTTCAGCCTAATTTAGGCTTATCTCATTTTAAATTGCCAATAACCGAACGGTTAGCCAAAGAAGTAATTTCTTTGCCAATGTATCCGGAATTAACTCAAGAACAAATCGATTACGTGATTAAATGCGTGCGTGAGTTTTATGCGTAAGTTGATTCAACAAATTTTATTAAAAAAAAGAAGAATTCTCAAATTAATTCTTTTTCTTTTAACTGATACTGGTTTAATTATTAGTTCAGTTTTTTTGGCTTTTTTACTGAGATTTGAAGGTATTATTCCAGAACGTTATTGGATTAATATTGAAGGCATTATTTGTTTCGCTTTATTGATTACTTTACCAGTTTTTTATTTTTTCAGACTTTACCATTTTACTTGGGCTTATGTCAGCACCGCGGAATTAATGGCTTTAAGCAAAGCCACTTCATTAAGTTTTTTACTTTTAACCGCGCTTTATTTTGTTTTGCGCGAACAGCCGGTTTTTAGCGGTTTTCCTCGTTCAACGCTTTTTCTTACTTATTTTTTCATTTTTGTTTTAACTGGCGGTTTGCGATTTGCTAAAAGATTATATCTTCAATTTTTCCGTCCGTCCAAAACAGAAAAAGAAAGAACTTTAATTGTCGGAGCGGGCGATGCTGGCGAACAAATCTTACGCAGTATTTTAAGCTCCCGCGACAGTGTTTATTTGCCCGTTGGTTTTGTTGATGACCACCCAGCCAAACAAGGTATTTTAATTCATAATTTAGAGGTTTTGGGCCGAATTAAAGATATTCCAGCGATTGTTAAAAAATATCAAATTGAAACTTTAATTATTGCTTTACCTTCAGTTCGTTCTTATATCATTCGGCAAGCCGTTGAAATGGGGCGAAAGGCTGGTTTAAAAAAAATAAAAATTATTCCTTCAATCCATGAGATTATTAATGGCCGGGTGAGTTTCCAACAATTACGCGAGGTTAATGTGGGCGATTTATTGGGCCGCGACCACCTTTCTTTAGAAGAAGACTTAATTGCTCAATTTATTGAAGGAAAAAGAATTTTGGTTACAGGCGCCGCTGGCTCAATTGGTTCAGAATTATGCCGCCAAATCGCTAAATTTAAACCTAGTTTGTTAATTCTATTAGATCAAGACGAAACCGGTATTTTTAATTTAACCGAAGAATTAGAGGATATTTTTCCAAAAATAAAAAAGCAGAGTTTAGTGGCTGATATTAAAGACAAAGACAAAATAGAACAAATTTTTCAGGAATTTAAACCAGAAATTGTTTTTCATGCCGCTGCTTATAAGCATGTGCCATTAATGGAAGAAAATCCCGATATAGCCATTAAAAATAATATCTTTGGCGCTAAAACCGTGGTTGAAGCAGCTTTAAATAATGAAGTAGAGAAGTTTATTTTTATTTCGACCGACAAAGCGATTAATCCTACTTCGGTAATGGGCGCAACCAAACGCGTCGGCGAAATGATTTGTCAGGCTTTCAATCAACAAGAAAAGACCAAATTTATTTCAGTCCGATTTGGTAATGTTTTAGACAGCCGTGGCAATGTCATTGCTCTTTTTTCCGAAAAAATCAAGAAACGAGAACCAATTGAAATTACACATCCAGAAATGAAAAGATATTTTATGATTACCAGCGAAGCTTGTCTTTTGGTTTTGCAGGCCGCTGTAATGGGAAGGGGCGGCGAGGTCTTTGTTTTAGATATGGGCAATCCAATTAAAATTATTGATTTAGCCAAAGAAATGATTAGACTTTCTGGTTTAGAGCCGGATAAAGATATTCCGATAGTATTTACTGAGCCGCGGCCGGGCGAGAAATTATTTGAAGAAATTCTAACAGCCGAAGAGGGGACAGTGGCGACTAAACATCAAAAAATTTTTATTGCTAAATTGGCTAAAGTTGATCAAGAGAAATTAAATTCAGGTCTGGCAAAATTAGAAAAAATTATTGCCACCGGTCAATTAGATTCAATTCGTCAAGCGTTAAAAGAATTAGTGGTTAATTATGATTACAAAAAGTAATCAATTAGAAAGGGTATTACTCATTCTTATTGAAATTAGTGTTTATTTGTCTCTTTTCACGCCACTTATTTTTTTTAGAAATTATTTTTTTCCTTTTGTTACTCCGAAATCTATTTTTTTTCGAATGGTTGTTTGTTTTGTTTTTATTATTTATCTTTTGCTGGCTCGGCTTTATCCCAAATATCGGCCCTCAATTAATTCTTTAACCTTGGCCATCATTGTTTTTTTGGTTGTATTATTTTTAACCGCTTTATTGGGCGTTAATTTTCAGAAAAGTTTTTGGAGCGTTTATGAACGAATGACTGGTCTGCTGACCATTCTTCACCTTTTTATTTTTTATCTTATTTTAACCAGCGTTTTTAAAGAAAGAAAACATTGGGAAAGAATTTTAACCGTTTCTATTTTCATTTGCCTTATTGTTAATTCACTGGCTTTTATTGGTTTTAATACAAATATGTCTCGCGGCGGCAGCACCTTGGGTAATTCAACCTTTTTCTCGGCTTATTTGCTTTTTAATCTCTTTTTCGCCATCATTTGTTTATTTTTGAAGACTGGTTGGTACCGAATTTTTTATATTTTGAGCATATTATTTTTTTTGGTTGGTTTGTTTTTTAATCCCAACGGATTTACCAAAGGAGCGGTTTCCGGTTTTATTCTTGGTTTGGTATTTTTTGTCATAGTTTTTTTCCTATTTTATTCTTTTTCTTCTTTGGCGCCTATTACTCTAGATCAGCGTCGTAAGTTAAAAATTATTGGTTTAGCGCTGCTTATTTTTTTAGTTTTCGCCGGTTCAATTAGTTTAATTCAATTTGGCGCGCTTAAAGAGAAAGCAATCAAACTTTGGCAGTCTGGTAGCGTTCAAGCCAGATTGGTTGTTTGGCAAATTGCTTGGCAGGGTTGGCGAGAGCGGTTGTGGCTGGGTTGGGGTTGGGAAAATTTTAATATTCCTTTTGCCAAATATTTCCAGCCCAAATTACCTTTAACCGGCGATATCTGGTATGATCGAGCTCATAATATTATTTTAGACACTGGCGTTACAACCGGCATTATTGGTTTATTGAGTTATTTAAGCATTTTTATTATTGCTATTTTGGGTTTGGTTAAACTTTTAAAAAACCAGCCATCTGCTTTTTTAATTTCTTTAACCTTAGTTACTTTGCTTTTGGTTTATTTTTGGCAAAATCTCTGGGCTTTTGATATGATTAGCAGTTATGTTATGTTTTTTTTAACTTTGGCTTTTATTTCCTATTTTACAACCAACGCCAGTTTGTCTTTAAATCGGGCAAAAGTTAGAGCACGCGCCATTCTTTTTTCTTGGCCCAGCCTTGGTTTATTAATATTGTTAACTTTCTTGTTTTTTTATTTTGGCAATCTACAGGCTCTTCGCGCGGCTCGTTTAATCATTTTTGGCCACTCTGTTTCTTCAGTAGAACAATCTGTGTCTTTTTATGAAAAAGCGCTGCAAATTTCACCTCTGGCAAAATTTGAAGTGCCAGAAAGAATGTTCAATAAAATGGAACAGCTAATGGCGCTTCCCTCCGTAAATAAAGAATCACTGATCACAGGTTTTGAATTAACCGCGCAAGAATTCAGAAATACACTTCAATCAAGCCAACAGGATTTTCGTCTCTATTTGTTTTTGGGCAGACATTATCTTAATTTTTATCAATTAACCAAAGACGAAACAAAATTAAGTTTGGCTGAGGAGAATTTATTAAAAGCCAAAGAACTAAGCCCTAGAAATCAGCAGGTTTATTGGTGGTTGGCTCAAGTAAGATTGCATCAGGACAGAATCGAGGAAGCCTTGTCTTTTGCTAATCAAGCCATTGCCCTTGAGCCGAAATATTTAAATTCGCACTTAATGGCTATTAACATAGCGCTTTTTAGCTATAATACTGATTTGATTAAGCAACAGGTTCAACTTGCTTTAAAAATTAATCCGCTTTGGGAAAAAGAAATTGAAGAATTTTTAACAAAATAAAACCTTGACAGATTTTATTGGTATGCTATTATTTACTTAGTGAGTGCCCGTTAAGGAGCTCTACTAAGTCGACAACAGGCCTTCCTCGAGCAAGGCCTGTTGTTTTTTATTGCGTTTTTCTTGGGATTTTGTTAAAATAGAATTGAGCCGGGAGGCAGCACTCACTAAAGACTTAGTTTGGAGTTAACTCTCCCGGCTCATTTAATAAAAAAACAAACAATGAAGGAATTAAAATCTGCTAGAACGCAAATTTTAAAAAAATTACTACCGGGCATTAAGAAAAATGTTTTATTAAAAAAATACACTACTTTGAGAATTGGCGGACCGACTCGATATTTTTACGAAGCCAAAACAAAAGAGGATTTAATTCAGGCGATTATTTTAGCCCAAAGATTAAATTTACCATTTTTTATTTTAGGCGGAGGAAGTAATTTATTAATTTCAGACCGTGGTTTTAATGGTTTGGTGATTAAATTTGGCCAACCGCTTTCTGGGTATATTAATAAAGGATTAGAATGGGCCGTAGGTATTCCTGGCACGATCCAGGCTGCGGTTTATGGCAATGCCGGCGCTTTTCAAAAATCAATGAAGGATGTGGTTGAGAAGGTGGAAGTTTTTGATGTTAAAACTAGCCAAATTAAAAGTTTTAAAAATAAAGACTGTCAATTCTCTTATCGAAACAGCATTTTTAAAAAAAACAAAAATTTAATTATACTTTCAGTAAAATTAAAAAAGAAAAAAAGCGATTTTAAGAAAATAAAAAGATATTTAGAATATAGAAAAAAAACTCAACCCCTAAATTTTCCCTCAGCCGGCTCTGTTTTTATGAATCCCCAAAAGTTTTCAGCCGCTTATCTAATTGAAAAATGCGGATTAAAAGGTAAAAAAATTGGCCAAGCAAAAATTTCCGAAAAGCATGCCAATTTTATTGTTAATTTGGGCCGAGCCAGCGCCAATGATGTGAAAAAACTGATTGGTTTGGCTAAAAAAGAAGTAAAAAAGAAGTTCAATATAAATTTAAAAGAAGAAATTGTTTTTTTGGGTTTTTAAAGAGTTGTTTTTTAATTTTAATTTTGTTATATTAATTTTATGAAAATCGTTATTAAAACAACCAAAATAGATTTAGACGATGCTCTGCGCGCTTATTTAGAGGAAAAAATAAATTCTTTAGAAAGATATTTAAAGATTTTTCAAGATGAGACATATTATGATGGTTTTTTTGGCAAGGGCAAGCCAAAAGTAGAGGCCTGGGTTGAGGTAGAAAGAACCACGCAACACCATCGCCAAGGGCCAATTTTTCGCGTCGAGTGCCAAATGAGATTTCCTCAAAAAAGTTTACGAGCCGAAAGCGTACAAGATGATTTAAAATTAGCCATTACAGAAGCCAAAGATGAGTTACAGCGGCAAATAAAGCAATATAAAGAAAAGTTAAAAGCGCGTAATTTGAGAGGCGTTCGGGCGATGAAGAAAGACTTAAAACTTTCGCCCGCTGCCAGATTTTGGCGCAAAGGGAGAATCAGAGAAGAGGGGATTTAATTTTTAAAGATTATTCTCATTAAAGCCTTAAACCCGAGTTAAGGTTTTTTTATTTTTAATAAAGAAATTGAAAAAATTGGAATTTATTATATAATTTATAATTGCCAACCAATTTGGTAACATTTAATCGCTCGGACGCCTTGCCTCAGG
>JBNAUV010000006.1:0-21875 GCA_049700655.1 Minisyncoccales bacterium
TGGCCACAGCTCCGAGAAAAGCATTGTTAAAATCATCTAAAACAATCTCAGAAGAAGTGGCTTCCAGAAAGGGATTTTCTAAAACCAAACTGACTAAATCGTAATTATCCGGATTAGCTGTGCTAGAAAGAACAATTATATGATCGTTAGTCACACTTCTGACCGCTGGCGTAGTTGTGTAGTAATAACTAATATCCACATAAGAAGAAGAAGCAGCTTGGTCTAAAGAGGGGAAGGTTATCCAAGCAGGGAGTTCACCGTAAAGACGGGTATTTAACCAATACCACGACCAAAGATAATCCATAGTCCAATTTAAATTAGTAAAACGATGAGTGAACCAAGTATAAGTAGTAGCTTGAGCAACTGAAGTAGTAGCTTCACCACCAGCTATATACCACATACTAGGGAAGCGTTCTAAACCCAAATAAGCGCCAGTAGTAAAATTTTGTTTATACCAAACACCAACTGTCATTTCACTAATATTAGCCAAAGGAAAAGGCGGTATCTCATCAAGTGTATCCTGAACTACCTTATGTGCATGATCGTAAAGCCATTCAATTTTAGTTGATGGTTCAGATGAAAGCACGCCACCGTTAAACCCTGATTGTTGGCCATGGCCACGCACCGGCACATTATTAAGACCAGTAATGTTATCATGAGCAAAATGACGCAAATAATAACGTTGAGTTGAGGTGCTAACTGGATTAACTAAAAAAGAGAATTTGCGCGTTGTCACATTGTCTCCATCAGTAATTCTATAAATCAAAGAGTAAAAGCCGGGCCGATGCGGAGTAAAACTGCTAGTTAGATTATTGCCATTTTGAGTGGTCGTTACTGTTTCAGCTGGACTAGTGAAAACTTCATACTGGCAATCAGAACAAGGAGTTCCACCAGGCTTGAGCATAGCAATTTCAAATTCAATGGTTTCATTAAGATTTCTGGGCGGTAAACTATATAAAGGAGGAGGATAAGAAGCAAAAGTTAATGAGTTATTAAAAGTATGGTTAGCCTGATTAGAAAGATAAATATTATTAGTAGAACTGGATAGAAAAAGGGGCCGATGCCGAGTGTAAAAAGATTGATTATTGCTTATTAGATTATTATCAGACAAATAAAGATAAATACCCCAAAAAGCAGAATTAATGATATTGTTAGTGATAGTATTATTATCAGAGTTATTAAGGTAAATTGCATACACCGCTGTTTTATTAATTTTCACATTTTCAATAGTTGAGCTTGAAGTATTATAAAAAGATACTGGCGCGTATTCTTGCTGTCTTGTAAAAACAGCATTTTTTAAGTGTACATACTCGCATCCAACACAGAGAAACAGGCCAATTTCTTCATTGTTAAAATCATAAACTATTGGATTATCAGCCGTTCCTTTTGCTTGGTAAAGATAATAAACCGGCTTGCCATTATCAACTGTATTGCTGTTATCAATATCATCAATGGGCTTAGATGAAGTAGCAAAAGCGGCGATGTCAGCGAAGCCGTTATTGTTCATAGCATTATTTCTTAAGACATTGTTATAACAATTATTTTCTTGGTGGCTGTAGAAACCAAGACTGTGATTTTCTTCCATAATATTGCCTTCTAGGTAATTATTCATTACGTTACTCCAAAAATAAATTCCGTAAGAATCATTAAAATTAGCTGTGTTATTAATTAGAGAATTATGCTGGCTAGAAGTTAGCGCAATACCCGCAAAAGTATTCGCATTGGCTGTAACGCTTTCAATTGTTGAACTACTGGTGCCATAAAAATCAATACCCCGTTCAAAATTAGTCACTGTGAGATTTTTAATATAGAGATAACTTAAAGAATTATCAGTTTTAATTCCGTAATAATTCCAGTTTTGATAGCCCAGATTAGTGCCATTGACCATTCGAATAGTATGATTATTGCCATCAATGGTTATAGGGTCAGCCGCTGTGCCGCTGGCAGTAATCCAAAGACCATGACTTCGTGGCCCAGTCATAATAATATCGGCCTCAAGAGTTAGATCTGCCGCCACTTTTAAACCAAAACTATAAGAAGCGCCACATTCTAAATCATTAGTTAAAGTATAAGGCGCCACCACTGTGTCGCCGCACTGACAAGATGTGGCGTTGCCGCAATCAGCTGCCTGAACAAAACTTGCCCAGGCAAAAAGCAGGAGAGAGATTGTTAAGAGAATTATTGGTTTGCTGAAAAAAGCTCTTTTTAACATTTTAGCCTTAACTAATTATACTATAAAAAATAAAAAAAAGGAAGCTAAAAGATTTAGATTTTAGTTTTTACTATCAATTATTTTATGATAAAATAAGAATTATTATGTTGAAGAAAAAATTTTATATCACTACCAGTATTGCTTATACCAATGCAGCGCCGCATTTGGGTTTTGCTTTGGAATTGGTTCAGGCCGATGTCTTGGCGCGTTACCACCGCTTATTAAAGGAAGATGTTTTCTTTTTAACCGGCACTGACGAGCATGGTTTGAAAATTGAAAGAAAAGCCAAAGAAGCAAATAAAAGCCCTCTTCAATTTACCACGGAATTAGCCGAGAAATTTAAAGAACTAACCCGGGTTTTAAATATTTCTAATAATGACTTTATTCGAACCACCGATCAACAAAAACATTGGCCCACTGTAGAGAAAGTCTGGCAGCAATTAGTAGCCAAGGCCGATATTTACAAAAAACAATATCAGGGCTTCTATTGTTTGGGTTGCGAGGCCTTTGTTAAAGAAAAAGATTTAATTAATGGTCGGTGTCCTTATCATCAAAAAAAACCTGAATTGGTTTCAGAAGAAAATTATTTTTTTAGATTGTCCAAATATGTTCCGAAGGTGAAAAAAGAAATAGAAAAAGATAAAATTAAAATTATTCCCATAACTCGTAAAAATGAAATCTTGAGTTTTCTTAATCAGGAGGAAATTGAAGATATTAGCGTTTCGCGCGCGAAAAGTAAATGCGGTTGGGGCATTCCTGTGCCCAATGATCCAGAACAAGTGATTTATGTCTGGTTTGAGGCCTTATTAAACTATCTTTTTCCTAAAGAATACTGGCCGGCTGATGTGCAATGTCTTGGCAAAGATATTTTGCGTTTTCATGCTGTAATTTGGCCCGCCATACTCTTAGCAGTTGGTTTGCCGCGGCCAAAGACGATTTTCGTTCATGGTTTCATTACGGCTGGCGGACAAAAAATGGCTAAATCTTTGGGCAATGTAGTTGACCCGTTTGCATTAGTTAAAAATTATGGGGCTGATGCGGTCCGTTATTTTCTTTTACGGGAGATTCCAGCCAGCGAAGATGGCGATTTTACTATTGAAAAATTTGAAAAAAGATATAACGCAGATTTAGCCAAGGGATTGGGCAATTTGGTGGCGCGAGTGATAACGCTGGCGAAAATTTCTAATTTCAAATTTCTAATTTCTAAACCCCAAAGCAGAACAAGTTCGCTACGGGGCAGGCAAATCCCAAATCCCAAATTCCAAAAATTAATAAACGAAACTTCAAAAAAATACAAAACCGCTTTAGAGAAATTTAAATTTAATGAGGCGTTAATTGCCATTTGGGATTTGATTAGTTTTTGCGACAAATATATAGAACGGCAACAGCCCTGGCGGCTGTTGCCGTCAAATCCGAAATCCGAAATCCGAAATCCTAAACTAAGGGAAACATTATTTAATTTGTTATTTGCTTTGGATAATATTGCGCAGATGCTTCAGTCATTTTTACCTCAAACTTCAGAAAAGATATTAAAACAAATAAAAACCAAAAAAAGCGAAATTTTATTTCCGCGTATTTAAAATTATGGTGATTGATACTCACGCCCATGTTAATTTTGCTATTTTTCAAAAAGATGCTGATGAGGTGATTAAAAAAGCTTTAGCCAATGATGTTTGGTTAATTAATGTAGGCGTGCAGTATTTTAGTTCAGAACGAGCCGTTAATTTGGCTGAACAATATCCTCAAGGCGTTTATGCGGCAATTGGCCTTCATCCTATTCATGCTTTAGACGGGTTTGAAGAGAAACAATATAAAAAATTGGCTCAATCAAATAAAGTCGTGGCTATTGGTGAAATTGGGTTAGATTATAAATCTCCTTACAGTTCTTTTAAGGATAAGCAAAGAGAAGTTTTTTTAAAGCAAATCAACTTGGCGCAAGAGCTGAATTTACCAATAATTTTTCATTGCCGAATGGCTCATCAAGACCTCATTGAGGTCTTAAAATCCGAAATCCTAAATTCGAAATCCGAAACAAATCCAAAACCCAAAATCCAAAATTCAAAACTTAAAGGAGTGATTCATTGTTTTACTGGAAATTGGGAGCAGGCGAAAGAATATATGAAAATGGGATTTTATTTAGGTCTTAATGGGATTATTTTTAAAATGAAATTAGATGAAGTAATTAAAAAAATTCCTTTAACAAGAATTGTTTTAGAAACTGATTGTCCTTATTTACCTCCCCGGCCCGAAATCAAACGCAATGAACCAATTTATGTGAAATTAATCGCTCAAAAAATTGCTGAAATTAAAAATTTGAGTTATGAAGAAATAATTAAAGCCACGACGCAAAATGCTAAAAATTTATTTATACTATCTAACCAATTCAGTAACCAAAGAGCGAGGACAATCTTGCCGAAGGGTGCATATCGCAGCCGAGCCCGCCACAAAGCCTTGTCTTTCAGTTAAGGGTCTGGGAGGCTCGGCGAGATATAGCAGCGCCAGGAGATATAACCTTTTATTACCTTCTTACGGCGACTGCGTGTTCCCTGAGGCAAGGCATCCGAGCGATTAAATGTTACCAAATTGGTTAGCAATTATAATTTATTTAATCTTTAAAATCTATGGCCATCTATCAACCGCAAAAAATTGAAAGAAAATGGCGACGAATTTGGGAAAAGAAAAAAATTTTTCAAATTGATGTCAAAAAAGCCAAGCGACCTTATTATAATTTAATGATGTTTCCCTATCCCTCAGCCGAGGGCTTGCATGTGGGTAATGTTTATGCTTTCACTGGCGCTGATATTCACGGCCGTTTTAAGAAAATGCAGGGTTATGATGTTTTTGAGCCAATGGGTTTTGATGCGTTTGGCATTCATTCAGAAAATTTCGCCATTAAAAAAGGCATTCACCCGCGCATTTTAATTAAAAGAAATGTTGCTCATTTTCGCGAACAACTAAAAAGTTTAGGTTGTCTTTTTGATTGGCGTTATGAAGTTGATACCACTCAACCGAATTATTACAAATGGACCCAATGGCTCTTTTTACAATTATTTAAAGCCGGTTTGGCCTATCGGAAAAAAGCGCCGGTTGATTGGTGTCCTTCTTGCAAGACAGTTTTGGCTGATGAACAGGTCATTGGCGGTCGTTGCGAACGTTGTGATAGTCAGGTGATACAAAAAGAAACTGAACAATGGTTTTTTAGAATTACTAAATATGCGGAAAGGTTATTGAAAAATTTGGCTAAGATTGATTGGTCAGAAAGAACCAAAATAGCCCAACGCAATTGGATTGGCAAATCAATTGGCGCCTTAATTAAATTTCCAGTAGTCAACGCTCAATTAGCAATAGAAGTTTTTACCACCCGGCCCGACACGCTTTTTGGTTGTACTTATTTGGTTTTAGCGCCAGAAAATCCTTTGCTTGAAAATCTAAAATTAAAAATTAAAAATTGGCGAGAAGTAGAAAATTATATTGACGAATCAAAAAAGAAAACTGAATTGGAAAGAACTGCCTTAATTAAAGAAAAAACTGGCGTTATTTTAGAAGACATCAAAGCCATTAATCCAGCCAACCAAAAAGAAATTCCTGTTTTTGTGGCTGATTATGTTTTGGCTGGTTACGGCACAGCCGCGATTATGGCTGTGCCAGCCCATGATCAACGCGATTTTGATTTTGCCCAAAGATATCAATTACCCATTATTGAAGTGATTAGTCCTGATGGCCAGCAACATCAATTAACTCAAGCTTATGAAGGAGCGGGTATTTTGATTAATTCTGGCCAATTTAATAATTTATCGTCAGAAAAAGCCAAAGAAGAAATTATTAGATTTGTCAAAGGCAAAAAAACAGTTAATTATCATTTGCGCGATTGGTTAATTTCCCGCCAACGCTATTGGGGACCGCCTATTCCTTTAATTTATTGCGAGAATTGCGCTCAACGCATTAAAAATAAACAATATAAAAAAGGTGAATTTAATCGGGGCGAATTAGAGAATCCGGGTTGGATAGCTGTGCCAGAAAAAGATCTGCCGGTTTTGTTGCCTTATGTGAAGGATTATCGGCCAACCGGCGTGGTCTCGCCCTTAGCCAGCGTTTCCCAGTTTGTCAAAACCAAATGTCCTAAATGTGGTTCATTAGCCCGACGCGAGACCGATGTTTCTGATACTTTTTTAGATTCGGCTTGGTATTTCTTGCGTTATCCTTCAGTTGGCTTGAACAAAGTGCCTTTTGACCAAAAATTAACCAAAAAATGGCTGCCCGTGGATATGTATATTGGCGGGCAAGAACACGCTTGTTTGCATCTTTTATATACCCGATTCATTACCATGGCTTTGAAAGATCTGGGCTGGCTTGATTTTGAAGAACCTTTTAAGAAATTCCGAGCCCATGGCTTAATTACCAAAGGAGGAGCAAAAATGTCTAAATCTAAAGGCAATGTCGTTAATCCTGATGAATATTACCAGAAATATGGAGCCGATGTTTTGCGAACTTACTTAATGTTTGTCGGACCTTTTTCCGAAGGAGGCGATTGGCAAGATAAAGGCATTATCGGTATCAAAAGGTTTTTGGAAAGAGTTTGGCGTTTGCAAGAAAAAGTTGGGCAGACGCTGTCTGGGGAATTAAAGAAATTAATTCATCAAACCATTAAAAAGGTAACTGAGGATATAGAGAATTTGCGTTACAATACAGCCATAGCCAGTTTAATGATTTTGGTGAATGAAATGGAAAAACAAAATCATTTATCAATTAAAGAATATGAAATATTGCTGAAGTTGTTGGCGCCTTTTGCGCCCCATTTAACCGAGGAATTATGGTCGCAACTGGACTATCAAAAAAGTATTCATTGCCAACACTGGCCTAAATATAATCCCCGCTTGATTAAAAAGGAAACAATTATTTTAGTGGTGCAGATTAATGGCCGAATACGCGATAAATTTGAAATATCAGCCGATTTGCCAGAGGAGGAAGTTAAAAAATTGGTTTTGGAACGAGAGAAAGTTAAAAAATGGTTAGATAATAAACCTATTAAAAAAATTATTTTTATACCCAACAAGTTAATCAATTTAGTAATTTAATTAAAAATTGAAAATTAGAAATTAAAAAATTTTTTATATGTGCGGTATTGTTGGAATAAAAATAGGGACACGTCCATTTTTACCCATAATAACATGTCACGAAGAGCTAGATTTATTATTCCAAATTTGCCCCATCATATTTTAAACCGAGCCAACAACAAAGAAATCATTTTTCGTGATGAGAACGATTTTTGCTTTTTTCTTCGTCAAGCCAAAAAGTACAAACAAAAATTCAAGATAAAAATTTATCACTATTGCGTTATGCCCAACCATTATCATTTTATAATTGAGCCACCGACAAAAGAAAGCTTAACTGGCTTTATGCAGGCCTTGATGCTGGTTTATGCCCAATATGTTCAGCGAAAATATGGCAAGATTGGCCACATTTGGCAGGAACGATATAAAAGTCCGGTGATTCAAACTGAAGATTATCTGGCTAATTGCGGCTATTATGTTGAAGACAATCCCCGACGGGCTGGTTTACTGAAAAATTTGAAAGATTGGCCGTGGTCAAGTTATCCCTTTTATGCTTATGGAAAGCCCGATCCGATTGTCGATATCGATCCCAACTATTTGGCTTTAGGCACCACACTTGAGGAACGTCAGCAAAATTATCGCAGACACATAATAATAGCCGAAGAGAAGAAGTGGTTGGATGGGGTGCGTCAAAATTTAGCCCAGGGTATTTTGGGTAGCCAAGAATTTGTCAAAGAAATGGTGGAGAAATTTAAGATTAAATTAGTAAAAGCAGGACAGAGGGGTCGTCCTCGGAAGATTTAAAAATAAAAAATGGACGTGTCCCTTTTTTCATAGTATAATTAATTTAAATTATTAAATTATAAATTATATTAAATTATATTAAATTAAAATTAAAATATGGCTGATCTTTTATTAAATAAACCAGGCAGAAAAGGTATTTTTTTGGGCAATGAAGCGATTGTCCGCGGCGCTTTAGAGGCCGGAGTTAATTTTGTCAGCACTTATCCGGGCACGCCGGCTTCGGAAATTGGCAATATTTTTTATAATTTGCTCCAAACCAAGCAGTATTATGGCTATTTTGAATTTGCCACCAATGAGAAGGTGGCTTTGGAGTCAGGTATTGGCGCTAGTTTTACAGGCCAGCGAGTCTTAATAGCAATGAAAAATTTTGGTCTTAATGTTTGTTTGGACGCTCTTTTACCTTTTGTTTATACAGGCAGTTATGGCCCAACAGTGATTGTTATTGCTGACGATCCTTCTTGTCATAGTTCGGCCCAATCAGAAGAAAATTCTCGTTTTTTAGCCATGGCTGGTCATTTGCCCATTTTAGAACCAGCTGATCCGGCTGAAGCCAGAGATTTTGTTAAATTGGGACTGCGGCTTTCGGAAAAATACCAAATACCGGTTATTATTAGAACTACCACCCGCGTCGCCCATCAACGTGGGTTGGTGAAATTGGAAAAATTTTCCCCGCGAGCCGCTATTTTTGCTCAAAAGAAAAATCAGGAAATAGATATTACTAAAATTAAAAACAGACGAAAATGGGTTACTCTGCCGCCGCGGGTTTTGGCAATGAAAAAAGAGCTTTTGGCTAAAATTGAAAAAATTAAAGAATTTTCAGAAAAATCTAAAATTAACCAAATTGAAAAAACAAAAAAATCTAAAAATAGCAAAACAGGCATTATTGCCAGCGGCGTGGCTTATTTGTATGTGAAAGAGGCATTGAATGAACTTAATTTAGATTATCCAGTTTTAAAAATTGGCTTTTTCCATCCTTTGCCAGAAGAAAAAATTAAAAAATTTATCCAGCCGCTACAACAGGTTTTAGTAGTTGAAGAATTAGAGCCGTTTTTAGAAAAAGAAATAGCGAGATTGGCCAAAACGGTTAATTGTCAGTTAGTAATTAGAGGCAAAGATATTTTTTCTTCAGTTGGTGAATTAAAACCAGAAATTGTTAGTTATGCTTTGGCGAAATTGGCTGGGATTAAAGATAAGAAACCAACTCTTAAAATTAAATTGCCAAAAATAAAACACCTGCCCCGTTTTTGTCCCGGTTGTCCTTATTGGTCGGTTTTTGGCGTAGTGAAAAAAGTTGCGCCAGCCAATACAATTTTTGGTGGCGATATTGGTTGTTATATGTTAGCTGGTTTACCGCCCCACCAACTTCAAGATTATTTGTCTTGTATGGGTTCTTCCATTGGCATTGCCCATGGATTGGCCAAGACATTAGAAAGGGCAAAAAAATCCTCAAGCAAAACAATTTGCTTTATTGGCGACTCCACTTTTTTTCATGCGGGCATCCCTGCTTTAATTAATACTGTTTTTAATAAATCCAATCCATTAATTATTATTTTAGACAATGGCACAACAGCCATGACTGGTCATCAGCCTAATCCCGGCAATACTTTAAGAAATGAAAATAATTATCAATTAGCTTGGACCGGCCAAAAAGAAATAGCCGCTAACCTAACAGAAAAACCGATTCAAATTGAAGATATGGTAAGAGCATGTGGGGTTAAAAACTTAAAGATAGTTAATTCTTTTCAGCCAACCGAGATTGAAGAGGCAATGAAGGAATTTTTGCCAGCTCAAGAGGTGGCTGTGATTATTGCGCGCGGCCTTTGCGCTCTTTTGGCCAAATCACTAAAAAAATAAATTTATGAAGTCAAAAAAAGAATTCAATCTTATTATCAATGGCGTGGGCGGCCAGGGATTGATTACTTTATTAATTGTTTTGGCTGAAGCCGCTTTATTGGAAAATTATGAAGTAAGAACTTCGGAATTGCATGGTTTATCACAACGCGGTGGCAGCGTAGAAACGCATTTCCGTTTAGGCCGGAAGATTTATTCTCCCTTGGTCAAACCAGGCTGCGCTGATGTAATTCTTGCTTTAGAGCAACAAGAAGCGTTAAACGGTTTGTCTTACGCCAATCCCCAAACAATTTTTTTAATTAATCAATATCAAACGCCCACATTGGGCAAAGAGATTGGTTCTAAAGAAATTTTGAAAATTATTAAAAGAGTTTCTCCCAAGGTTCATTTAATTCCCGCCGCCTCTCTTTGTCAGCAAGCGTTTAATACAGATGTCGTGGCCGGCATTTATCTTTTGGGTTACGCAACAAAAAACAGGTTTTTACCGCTTAAAAAGAAAACCGTAGAAGCGGCGTTGAAAAAAATAATTCCAGAAAAATTTCTGGAGTTAAATCTTCGAGCCTTTAATTTAAGCAAAAGCAAAAGCGAAACTAAGAAGTGATTCTTTCAATTTGCGCGCCAAGTTTTTTTAATTTTTCATCTAAATTTTCATAACCGCGGTCAATTTGGCTAATATTCTCAATAACAGTGGTGTTTTTGGCAATTAAGCCAGCCAGAACCAAAGCAGCGCCTGATCTGATATCAGAAACATTTACCTTGCTTCCTTTTAATTCGGTTGGGCCAAAAATTAAGGCGCGATGCGGATCAGCAATTTCAATATCAGCGCCCAATTTTCTCAATTCTTGTAGATGTTGGAAGCGATTTTCATAGAGTGGTTCGTGGATTAAACTTTTGCCTTGCGCTTGCGTTAAAATAACTGAAGTTTGCGGTTGGAGATCAGTTGGAAAACCAGGATAGGGAAGAATTTGAATTTTTGTCGCGCGAAATCCAGTTGCCGGGTTTATTAAAATTTCATTGGATCTTATTTCAAAATTAACTCCAATTTCTTTCATTTTTTCTAAAAACATAGTTAAATGTTCGGGATTGACATTTTTAATTTTACCCCTGCCCTGGGTTAAGGCAAAAGCAATTAAAAATGTTCCAACTTCTAATAAATCAGGACAGATTTTAAATTCAGCGCCTTTTAGAGATTTTTTTCCTTTAATAATAAGAGTATGAGTGCCCAAACCCTCAATTTCAGCCCCCATTTTTTTGAGCAGATTTCCCAAATCCTGAACTTGAGGTTCAGTGGCAGCCAATTCAATTTTAGTTACGCCCTCATTGGCCGCAGCCAACATCATTAAAATTTCTGTGGCTGTTACGGAAAATTCTTTAAGAACTATTTTTTTTGTTTGAAAATTGTCAGGTCTGGTTAAATGATAATAACTATTTTCTGCCTCTGTTTTGATCCCCAAACTTTTTAAAGCGGCCAAATGAGTGACGATTGGTCTCAAACCAATTCGGTCGCCGCCGGGATGGGGAATTTTGATTGTTTTAAAACGGGCCAATAATGGTCCGATTAATAAAATTGAGAGTCGGATTTTCTCAAAAATTTCATCAGGGATTTTTTTTAGATCAAGATCCTTCGCTTTTATTTTTATTTTATGGGGGCCCAACCATTCAATTTGACTGCCCATTTGTTTGAGAATTTCCAATTGGTTTAAAATATCAGAGGTTTGCGGCAGGTTATCAATTAAGGTTTCTTCCGAAGAAAGCAGGGCGCCGGCCAAAATAGCCCCAGCTGAATTTTTATAACCGGCAATTTCTACTTCACCCTGAAGTTTTTGGCCACCCTTGATTATAAATTTCTCGGGCATAAGATTATTGATTTGGACACAATTTTAGTTTAAGATGAAATTAAAATTATGTCAAAGAAAGTCATTGCCCAAACCAAACGAACAATAAAAAGAGTGGTTTGTTTAGGCGGCGGCAATGCCATGCCCAAAGCAGTTTTAACTGGGCTGAAAAAACAACCATTCCAATTGATTGTTATTTGCGCCATGTTAGATTCCGGCGGTTCAGCCGGACGCCTCAGAAAAGATTATCATCTTGTTTCGCCGGGCGATATCCGGCGCGCCCTGCTGGCTTTGGCTAATACTTCACCAGTATTGCAAGAATTATTTAATTATCGATTTCAAACCGGCCAACTAAAAGGCCATCATTTTGCCAATTTGTTTATTACTGCTTTAGAATTAGCCACCAATGATTATGAAAAAAGTTTTCAAGAATTAAGCAGAATTTTAAATGTTTCACATCAGGTTTTGCCCGTTACCTTAGACAATAGCCATCTTTATGCTATTTTAGAGAATAATCAAGTTATTAAGGGTGAAGGCAATATTGATCGACCACAACACGATGGTCATTTACGGATTAAGAAGGTTTATCTAAAACCAACAGCTCGCGCTTACCCTAAAGCAGTGGCGGCTATTAAAAAAGCTGATTTTATTATTATTGGGCCGGGCGACCTATATTCATCATTAGTTCAGATTTTATTAACCCAAGGCATATCTGAAGCCATTAAAAAAAGCCGAGCCAAAAGGATTTTTATTTGTAATTTGATGACCAAATATGGCGAGACCAATAATTTTACAGTTTTGGACTTTGCCAAAGAAATAGAAAAATATTTAAAATGCGAGCTTGACTATGTTATTTACAATAAATTTATTCCTGACAAAAAAATTATTTCTCGTTACAAAAGAAATCACCCAGAATTATTAGAATTGGTCAGAGTCAATGAGAATTTACCCAAAGATAAATTTATCGGCTGTAATTTATTAAAAAAAGATTTAATTGAACATCACCCGCAGAAGTTAACCCGTTCTATTTTATCAATAATCAATAAATCTTAAAAATTTATGGTCCAGAAAAAAACAGTTGATCAAGCCATTATTATTGCGGCCGGCGAATCGTCAAGATTTTGGCCATTAAACCATTATCATAAATCGCAAATTAAAATTTTGGGTCATTCTTTAACTTACTGGACAATTAAAAGTTTGGCTGAGCAAGGTATTAAAAATATTGTGGTGGTTATTCGGCCACCCTTTTTTCGTCAGGCAGAATTAAAAAAAGATATTGCAAAGTTGGCAATTAATCTTTCTTTTGCCATTCAAGAAAAACCATCAGGAACCGGTCAAGCCATTTGGCAAGCCAAAGATTTGATAAAAAAAGAACCATTTTTTATTTTCTGGCCTTACAAGGTGCAGGCGGGCGAGATAGCCCAAAAAATTTTAGAAAAATATCAAACCGCTGATTGTCAGGCGATTTTGGTTGGTGGAAAAGTGGCTACGCCGGGCGACTACGGGTTTATTAAATACGTTGGCGATGAAGTGATAGAAATTTGCGAGAAGCCAAAACCGGGCGAAGAACCTTCGGATATAAGAGTAATGGGTTGTTATTTTTTTGAACCAGATTTTTTTGATTATTATCAAAAAGTTAAGGGGACCCGGCCGGAAGATTTTGTTGATGCTTTAAATCTTTATTGCCGAGCCAAAAAAATGCGTTTTGTTTTATGGGATAGATTTTCTCCGCGATTAAAATATCCTTGGGAGATTTTGGATTTTTTGAAATTAATGTTGACTTCGCCAGAATTTAAAAATTATATTGCGCCAAGCGCTAAAATTGGCCAGAATGTTAGTATTTCCGGTCCGGTTTATATTGGCGAGCAGACCATTATTGGCGATCAAACAACCATTGAGGGGCCTTGTTATTTGGGCAATAAGTGCCGATTGGGCGCTCACAATGTTTTACGCGGTCCAGTTAATTTAGAAGATGAAGTAATAACCGGCGCTTTTATGGAATTAAAGAATTGTTTGGTTCAAAAAGGCACTCATTTTCATTCTGGTTTTTTAGGAGATTCAATAGTTGGCGAACAGTGCCGTTTTGGCGCTGGTTTTATTTCTGCTAACCGCCGCTTTGATCGACAGGAAATTAAAACTATTGTTAAAGGTAAAGAGGTGAATACTGGTTTAACTTATTTAGGAGCCATTATTGGCAATCAGACGCGGTTTGGCGTTCATTCGGGAACAATGCCGGGCGTTTTAATTGGCTCAGATTGCTTGATTGGTCCCAATGTGATGGTTTTCAAAAATTTATCCGATGGCCTAACTTGGTTAGATTAAACTAATTTGAATATGTTTCAATTTAAAATTTTTAAAAACAAAAATATTATTCAAGGCATTTCTGATGCTAGCTTTGGCTCAATGAGGAAGAAAAAAAGAATCATTAAATTTTTATTAGCTCTCAATAAAAAAAAATTAAAATTAAAAAATTTTGTCTGGGCCGAACAGGTGTTTGGTAAAAAAGTTCATCTTTGCCAAAAAGCAGATAATGGCCAAACCATTAAAAAGGTTGACGGCCTTTTAACCAATTTAGCCGGACAAATTTTAGCCATCATCAGCGCTGATTGTGTTCCTATTTTATTATTCGATCCGCCGAAACAAATTGTCGGTATTTTGCATGGCAGCCGCGTTTCTTTGATGAAGGGAATTATTAATCAAGCGCTTCAACAAATGAAGTCCAATTTTGGCTCTCGGCCCGCTGATCTTTTGGTGGGTATTGGGCCGCATATTAGAAAATGCCATTATTGGTTACCCCAACAATCTGTGCCAGCCAGATTTAAAAAATATCTGATTCAATCAACAAACAGGAGAACCAGTTTTGATTTAACCAGTTTAGTTTTCGCTGAGCTGAAAAAGGCGGGCATTAAAAATAAAAATATTGAAGATTGCCGAATTTGTACTTTTTGCCAATATCAAAAATATTTTTCTGCCCGCAAACAAAAAGAAAAACCAAAAATTTATCCAGAAAGAAATTCTCGCTTTGTCAGCGTAATTGGTTTGCAACAGCGCATTTTAAAAATAAACAACCAAGACCAATCATTTTTACTAAAAGAAGCAGTTAATTTATTAAAACAGGGCGGCGTTTTGGTTTTTCCCACTGATACAGTTTATGGTTTACTGGCTGACGCCATCCAGCAAGCTGCTGTGGTTAAAATTTTTAAAATTAAAAAGAGGCCGCTAAATAAACCTTTGCCTATTTTTGTGCGGGATTTAAAAATGGCTAAAAAATTAGCCCAAATAAATCAAAAACAAGAAGAGTTTTTAAAGCAAGTTTGGCCGGGCAAAGTAACGGTTGTTTTAAAAAGAAAAAAAGGAATAAAAATTTATGGCGTTGAGCCAAAAACCATTGCTCTGCGTATACCGCGTTATTCTTTGATTAATTGTCTGTTAAAAAAATTAAAACATCCCCTGATTGGCACTTCAGCTAATCTTTCTGGTCAACCAGCCACCACGCGGCTCAGAGATGTTTTAGGGCAATTTAAAAATCAACCAATTCAACCGGATTTGTTTATTGAGGCCAATTTAAAACCAGGCCGGCCTTCTCTGGTGTTTGATTTAACAACTGAAGAAATAAAAATTTTAAGAAAATAATATATGGATTGGTTAATCTTCCAAAAAATTAATCAATGGGCTACGCAATGGTTTTTTTTAGATATTTTGGGTATTTTCTTTGCCCAATATTTTGGTTATTGTTTGGTTTTTCTTTTATTTGTTTTTTTATTAATTAATTGGCGTAGACATTGGTTGCCTTTTATTCAATCTTTTTTAGCCGCTTTTTTAGCCAGATTTGTTTTCGTTGAAATTATTCGTTATTTTTGGCCCCGGCCGCGTCCTTTTGTGACAAATCATATTAATTTACTTTTAGAGAAAACCAATCAGGCCTCTTTTCCTTCAGGTCATGCCGCTTTTTATTTTGCTTTAAGCTTTTTCTTTTTTTTGGCGTTAAGAAAAATTTATCCTCAATCTAAACTTTGGCAGGGGATAGGTCTTCTTTTTTTAATTGGCGCCTCCTTAATTTGTTTGGCCCGCGTTTTTGTCGGCGTGCACTGGCCAAGCGATGTCTTGGTGGGCGGTCTTTTAGGTATTTTTTCTAGTTGGTTAATTAATTTTTTAACATTAAAACTCTTTAGAAGATAAATAAATTGGTGCCGGAGGAGGGAGTCCAACCCTCAAGGAGTTTCCTCCACACGATTTTGAGTCGTGCGCGTATAGCAATTCCGCCACTCCGGCCTATTACTTATTTTAGTAAATTTTTATTAAATAACAAGATTTTATTTTTTCACAAAACCGCAGGCCGGATTAGAGCATTTTATTTGTTTTCGTTTTGTTTCAACCAATAATGAACCGCATTGCGGACATTTTTCTTTGATTGGTTTGTCCCACAAAGCAAAATCGCATTCTGGGTATTGATTGCAAGCGTAAAATATTTTATGTTTTTTTGTTCTTTTTTCAACAATTTTGCCTTTTTGGCATTTGGGACAGGCAATATCTAATTCGTTTTCTTTTAATGGCGCAGTATAGCGGCATTGGGGAAATCGCGAACAGGCGTAAAATTTACCATAGCGGCCCAAACGGATAATCAAAGGAGCGCCGCATTGCGGGCATTTTTCTTCAGTTGGTTTTTCCGTGAAATCTTTTTTTAAAACTTCTTTATATTTTTTTTGTAGGTTTTTTTGGAATGGTGTATAAAATTCTTGGAGCGCTGCCAGCCATTGTTTTTGGTTAGCGGCAATTTTATCTAAATTCTCTTCCATTTTGGCGGTAAAGCCGATATCAACAATTTCCGGAAAGTGGTTGGTCAAGATATCATTAACCACCAAACCAATTTCTGTTGGTTGGAATCTTTTCTTTTCATCTTTTTTAACATAATTTCTTTCTTGAATTGTTGATAAAATTGGCGCATAGGTTGAAGGTCGGCCAATGCCAAAAGACTCCAATGTTTTAATCAGGGTTGCCTCGGTGTAGCGGGCTGGCGGTTGAGTAAAATGTTGCGAAGGAATTAATTTGATTAATTTTAGAATTTCATTTAGCGCCAAATCGGGCAATTCAGTTTCTTCATATTTAATCAGGTAAACCTTTAAAAACCCAGCAAATTGCAAAATCTGTCCTTTGGCGCGGAATAGATAATTTTGAGCCGCAATATCTGCTGTTGTGGTTTGAAAAAGAGCGGAAGACATTTGGCTAGCAATAAAACGACGCCAAATCAAATCATAAAGTTTCAATTGGCGCTCGTTTAATTTTAATGACTCTGGTGTTTTCTGAGGATAGGTTGGCCTGATTGCTTCATGGGCTTCTTGGGCTACTTTTGATTTTGTTTTATATTGCCGAAACTGATAATAATTTTGGCCATAATTTTTAATGATAAAAGTTTTAGCCGCCCCCAGGGCTAAATCAGAGATATTAAAAGAATCAGTTCTCATATAAGTAATAAAACCAGTTTCATAAAGTTGTTGGGCGACCTGCATGGTTAATTTGGCTGGCCATTTGAATTTTTGCCAGGCCTCTTGCTGCAGATTTGAAGTAATAAAAGGCGGTAAAGGATTTTTTTTCGTCTCTTTTTTTTCAATATTAATTACTTGGTATTTTGCCTTTTTTAAATCATTGATAATTTTTGTTGCTTCCTCTTTTGTTTTAATGCCCAATGGCGGAATGGTTTTTCCGTCTTTTTTAATCAATTCAGCGGTAAATTCCCGGCTGTTTTCTTTATTTTGACAGAGCAAAGCGCTAAGGGTCCAATATTCTTGTGGAACAAAATTAATAATCTCCTTTTCTCGTTCGCAAATCAACCTTACCGCCACTGATTGAACTCGGCCGGCTGAAAGACCGCGGGCCACTTTTTTCCATAAAAAGGGAGAAAGTTGATAGCCAACAATTCGATCTAAAATTCTTCTGGCTTGTTGGGCATTAACCAGATTTTGATCAATTTTCCTTGGATTTTTTAAAGCGTTTTCAATCGCTGTTTTGGTAATTTCATTAAAGCTAATTCGTTGATACGGTTTAGCGCCATTTAAATTAAGTATCTGGGTGAGGTGCCAGGCGATCGCTTCGCCTTCGCGGTCTGGATCGCAAGCCAAAAGAACCATTTCAGCTTTTTCTGTTTCTTTTTTAAGTAAATTAATAATCTTTCTGGCTTTAACCGGGACAATATATTTGGGCTGAAAATTATTTTCCAAATCAACGCCCAACTCGCTTTTAGGCAGGTCTCTAATATGGCCGTAAGAAGCAAGAATTTTATATTCTGGTCCTAAAAATTTTTGCAAAGTTTTTGTTTTAGTCGGCGATTCGACGATGATTAATTGCATAAGTATTATTTCCTAAATTTCTTATTTTGTTTTTTATTTCTAAAACCGCTAAAAGGCTAACTACTTGAGCGGCTGGCAGCTTTGTTTTTTCAATAATTTTATCAATATATAAGGCCTCTTTTTTTAAAGCGTCTAAAATTAAATTTTCTTCTTCATTTTCGCCTTGCAGAGTTGGTTGGACAGGAGATGACAAATTTATTTTAAGATTATTCAAGATATCAATTGAGCTTTCCACCAATTGAGCGCCAGCTTTGATTAGAGAATGACAACCTTTTGAATTGCTGGAAAAGATTGAACCAGGCACAGCCCAAACTTTTCTTTTTGCCTGTAGAGCGTAGTTAGCAGTAATTAATGAACCAGATTTTTCTTTGGCCTCAACTACCAAAACGCCCAAACTTAAACCAGCGATGATGCGGTTTCTTTGCGGAAAGTTAAAACGAGAGCCGGGTGTGCCCACTGGATATTCTGAAATTAAACAACCGCCTGTTTCTAGAATCTTTCGCGCTAATTTTAAATTAGACCGAGGATAAATACTTTTTTCATCTAAACCAGTGCCGAGGACCGCAATAGTTCTTTTATTTCTTTCCACAACCGCCTGATGAACAATTGTATCAATGCCGGGCGCCAAACCAGAGACAATGGTGAAACCATTTTCCGCCAAATCGCCGGCTATTTCCCAGGCGATTTGTTTGCCATAATCAGAACAACGCCGCGTGCCGACAATAGCCAAACACTTTTCTTTTTTTAATTCGCCTTGGCAATAAAGAATTTGGGGCGGATTTTTGATTTTTTTAAGCAGGGCTGGATAGTTTTTATCAGCCAAAGTAATTTTTTTTATCATTTGACAAGTTATTCTAATACATTATAATATCATTAAGCAGATGTCAAAGATATGATTGAAAAAGAAAACAAAAGAGAATTAGGGAAAGTAGAGCCGCAACAAAGGGAAATAAGTCCAGAATTAAGCCGGGTTGAGTCAGGTCAGAGGATAAAGATTGACGCTAAGGAATATGTTTTTGATCAAGCGGCGGCAAACGAGTATAATCATTGGCTAGATCTTATTGAAAGAGGTTTGTTAGATAAGAAAGAGTCACTGGGAAAGATTGAATTATCTACCAGCGATGGCGCAACAAAAAAATCTTTTAGTCCGCAGAAAATAAAAAGAGCTTTAGAAAATAAATAAAAGATCAACCGGATGAATTTCCGGTTTTTTACTTAATTAAAGATATTTTGCGTTTTTTGCCAGCCGTTTTTCAAAATTAAAACAATGGCTTCAATTGTTTTTTTTATTGTTTCTTTAACAATTTTTTCTTCAGCTGGACTAAAATTTTGCAAGACAAAATTTTCTGGCTGGTTTGGTTTGCCTGTTATGGGTTGAATGCCTATTCTTATTCTAATAAAATTTTTTGTTTTTAATTCTTTAATAATTGATTCCACGCCTTTATGGCCAGCCGAGCCGCGATTTTTGACAATTTTAATTTTGCCCAAAGTTAAATCAATATCATCGTGGACAACAATTAAATTTTCTGTTTTTAATTTATGTTTTTGGACAAGATATTTGACGCTTTTGCCCGAATTATTCATATGGGTTAAGGGTTTGACTAATTCTATTTCTTGGCCATTGGTTTTTTTTGCGTAAAGACAATTGGCTTTTGGGTTTTTTTGCCAAGGTGAAAAATTATTTTGTTTTGCCAACTCATTAAGCGCTAAAAAACCCAAATTATGACGGGTCTTTTCAAATTTTTTTTCCGGATTGCCTAAACCAATAATTAAAATCATTTTTGTTTTATTAATTATAACATTTCTTGCTAAAAAGAAAAAAATAATTATAATATATGTATATATGAAAAAGCTTTTTATTTTTATTTGGGAGATTGCTAAACTCGTTATTATTTCTCTTTTAATTGTTGTCCCGTTGCGTTATTATGTTTTTCAACCTTATATTGTCCGAGGCGCTTCGATGGAACCTAATTTTCATTCAGGCGATTATTTAATTGTTGACGAGATTTCTTATCGTTTTCGCGAGCCGCAACGCGGCGAGGTAATTATTTTTAAAGCGCCAGTCAATTCTAGCGACAGATATATTAAAAGAATTGTTGGTTTACCGGGCGAAACAGTAATAATTGAGAATGGTCAAGTAATTATTAAAAATGAAGCAGGCAGAATGGTTTTGAAAGAGGATAAATATCTATCTCCTTTAGTTTATACTCCCGGCCAAGTTCATTTAACCTTAAAAGAGGATGAGTATTTTGTTTTGGGCGACAATCGGACTGCTTCTTTTGATTCTAGACAGTGGGGCGTTTTGCCGCGAAAAAATATTATTGGTTGCGCTTGGTTGCGACTTTGGCCGGTTAATGCCCTAACTAAATTTATTGCGCCAAGTTATCAATAACTGGTTTATTTAACTTATGAGAAAGTTAAAATTTCAAAGACCAACAGGGATGCCCGATATTTTGCCAGCTGATCAAATTTATTTTCAAAAGATTTATTCTCTAGTTGAGAGAATTAGCGATTTTTATGGTTTTAAAAAAATTGATACGCCAATTTTAGAAGAAACAGCGCTTTATGAGAAAGGCACTGGTTTGACAACCGATATTGTCCAGAAACAAATGTTTAGTTTGCGCACCAGAGGAGGCGATAATTTAACCCTAAGACCAGAATTTACGCCGGGCATTATTCGGGCTTATCTCGAACATGGTTTGACCAATTGGCCGCAGCCAGTTAAACTTTATGCCTTGGGACCGGTTTTTCGCTATGAACACCCGCAGGCTGGCCGTTATCGTCAATTTCATCAATTCAACATTGAAGTTATTGGCAGTTATAGTTCAATTATTGATGTTCAGGTTATTCAATTATTTTATAATATTTTAAATGAGTTAAAACTTAAAAATTTAGTTATTGAAGTTAATAGTATTGGCGATAGCAATTGCCGGCCTTATTATAAAAAGCTTTTAATAAGTTATTTAAAATCAAAGAGTTTGGCTTTGTGTTTTGATTGTCGGCGTCGTTTAAGAGAAAATCCTTTGCGGATTTTGGATTGTAAAGAAATCAAGTGCCAAGAAATAGTTAGTCAAGCGCCCCAATTAATTAATCATTTGTGCGATGGTTGTCGCCGCCATTTTAAAGAGGTTTTGGAATTTTTAGACGAATTAGAATTGCCCTATCGTCTTAATCCATACCTGGTTCGGGGTTTGGATTATTATACCAAAACAGTGTTTGAAATAATTTCAGAAGAATCAAATGAGAGCAAACGAACCGATGCCTTGGCGGCTGGCGGCCGGTACGATGGCTTGGTTAAATTATTGGGCGGGCCAGAGACGGGCGCGGTGGGCGGTGCTTTGGGTATTGAGCGGGTAATGGTCGGACTGAGGTCAAAAAAAAGAAAAGAGCCACGGCCAGCCTATCCACCTATTTTTTTGGTTCAGTTAGGTTTTTTAGCTAAGAAAAAAGCATTAAAACTTTTAGAAGAATTTAGAAAAGCCAAAATCCCGGTGGGCGAGTGTTTGGAAAAGGATTCTTTGAAAGCGCAATTAAAATTGGCTGATAAACAGGGCGCTCGTTATACCCTTTTATTGGGGCAAAAAGAGGCGTTAGATGGTACAATTATTATTAGAGATATGAAATTGGGCTCGCAGGAAACAGTTAAATTGGATAAAATAATTAAAGAAATTAAAAAGCGACTTAAAAAATAAATTTAGGTCAATTAGGTCAAAATTAGGTCAATTAGGTCAATTAGAATAATTAGGTCAATTAGGTCAATTAGAATAATTAGGTCAAT
>JBNAUV010000006.1:21975-28685 GCA_049700655.1 Minisyncoccales bacterium
TTAGGTCAATTAGAATAATTAGGTCAATTAGGTCAATTAGAATAATTAGGTCAATTTCACATATATGTCTTGTATTTTTTGCCAAATTATCAATAAGGAAGTGCCCAGCGAGATTGTTTTTGAGGACAAGAAAATTATTGCTTTTAAAGATATTGAACCGGTTGCGCCAGTTCATATTTTGATTGTGCCCAAAAAACATATTCCTTCCATCAATCATTTGTCTCATGAGGATCGAGAGTTGATTGGCGAATTGTTTTTGGCGGCTCAAGAAATTGCTCGCCAGCAAAAGGTCGCGAAGAGCGGTTATCGTTTAATTTTTAATGTTGGTCCAGATGCCGGGCAAACCGTTCTTCATCTCCATTTACATTTAATTGGCGGCAAAAAATTGCCCTTTGCTTAAATGAATTTATCAAAAGAAGAAATGGTATCATTAGAAGTTAAAAAACAAAGTAAAGAAACTACAGCCAGCTTGTTTCGTCGCTTTGCCAAAAAGGTTCAACAGAGCGGTGTTTTATTGGTGGCGCGCGAAAAACGATTTCATCAACGACCAAAAAGTAAGCAACTAAAACGCCGTTCAGCCCTGCGCCGAGAAACGCTGAAAAAAGAATATGAAAAATTAAAAAAATTAGGTCAATTAAAATAAGTATGAACCTAAAAGAGAAAATTAGGACCGAACTCAATAGCGCTCTTAAAAGCAAAGATGAAATAGCGGTTTTAACCTTACGCCAGCTTTTAGCCATGATTGTCAATAAAGAGAAAGAGAAAAAATATAAATTAAAAGAAGAAAAAGAAGTTGAATTAACCGATGATGAAGTTTTAGAGGTTATTGCTAGCGAAGTCAAAAAAAGGAGAGAGGCAATGGTTGAATTTGAAAAAGGGAAAAGAAGCGATTTAGTGGAAAAAGAAAAAAAAGAATTGGCTATTCTGGAGAAATATTTGCCGCAACAATTATCAGCTGAAGAAATTAGAAACTTGGCTGAAGCGGCGATTAAAAAAATCAAAGCGCAAGGCATAAAGGATTTAGGCAAAGTGATGGCTGAATTAATGCCTCAGGTTAAGGGAAGGTCTGACGGTAAAATGGTTAGCCAAATAGTTAAGGAATTATTGATTCCATGATTGAAATCAGGAATTTTTGCCAAAAAAACGTTAATCAAAATTGGCTCAAAAAAATAGCCAGCGCTGTTTTAAAAAGAGAAAAAGAGAAAAATTTAGAATTATCAATTGTTTTGGTTGGTCAGTCAAAGATAAAAAAATTGAACAAACAATATCGTCGTCGGAATCGGCCAACAGATGTTTTATCTTTTTCTTATAATGGATCAGGCGAAGTAGTGATTTGTTTGGAACAAGTTAAAAAAAATGCCAAAAAGTTTAAATCTTCGTTTAAAACTGAATTAAAAAGGGTTTTAATTCATGGTATTTTGCATCTCTTGGGTTATGACCATGAAAAATCAATAAATGAAGCCAAGCGAATGAGGAAAAAAGAAGAAATATATTTATCATCAATAATATGAGTTCATCCAATATTATCGCTGGTTTAGATATTGGTTCGCAAACTATTAAACTTTTATTGGCGGCCAAAAATAAGAAAAAAGAGGAGCCAAATTTTAGGGTGTTATTTTGCGACGCTGAGCCGGCTTTTGGCGTTAGACGGGGCGTGGTCGTGTCAATCGATGAAGTTTCTCAAGCGATCCGATCCTTGTTAGCCAAAGCCAGGGCTGAGATTGGGAAAAAAATTCATTCTGTTTTTGTAAATATCAGCGGCAGTCACATTTTTTGTTTGTCATCGCGTGGTATGGTGGCGGTTTCGCGCGCCGACCGCTATATTTCTAAAGAAGATGTTAAGCGAGTTCTGCAAGAAGCCAGTCAGGCGGTTTCTTTGCCAGCCAACAATGATATTTTAGAAATAGCGACCAAGGATTTTATTATTGATGGGGTGGCTGGTATTAAATCGCCCGTTAATTTGCAAGGCAGTCGTTTGGAAACAGAAGTTTTGATTTTAAGTCATTTCGCGCCATACAAAGATAATTTAGTTCAAGCGGTTTTAGCCGCGGATTTGCAGATTTTAGATATTATTCCTTCTTTTTTGGCCAGCGCGACAGTGATGCTTTCGTCAAGACAAAAAGAATTGGGCGTGGCGCTTTTGGAAATTGGCGCTGGCAATTCCGGTTTGGCTGTTTTTAAAGAGGGCGAATTAATCAATTACGCGGTTTTTCCCATTGGTTCAGCCAATATCACGGCTGATATCGCTGTGGGTTTAAAAGTTGATATTGATACAGCTGAAAAGATTAAAATTCAATGGGGCCGTTGTTTTCATAAGGGCAAAGATAAGAAAGAAAAAATTGAAATTGAAGGTGAAGGGCAGTTGGTTTTTTCTCAAAAGATGCTCAGCCGAATTATTGAGGCGCGCCTTTCAGAGATTTTAGCCGAAGCGCAGAAACAATTGAAACAAATTGCCAAAAATAATCTTTTACCCGTTGGCGTTGTTTTTGCCGGCGGCGGAGCAAAATTGCCGGGCTTGGTTGATTTGGCAAAAAAAGAATTAAAATTGCCCTGTCGTTTGGGCCGCAATCTTTATTTTTCGGAATTGGCTAATGAGTTAAATTATGCCACAGCCAGCGGTTTGGTGGTGCGGGGTTGCGAAGCGGAAGAAGGGGAAAATTGGTTTATAGGCAAGGCAGCTGGTACGGGTTTGGGCAATCGGATTAAAAAACTAATTAAATTCTTTTTGCCTTAAAATGTCTAAACATATGACCAAAATTAAAGTAATTGGCATTGGCGGGTCGGGCTGCAATGCGGTAACCCGAATGGCCAAATGTAAAATTAAAAATGTTGAACTAATCGCTCTTAATACCGATGCGCAAGATTTAAGCCGAACCAGGGCTGACATTAAGTTAAGAATTGGCCAGCAATTAACTCAGGGTTTGGGCGCGGGTATGGATCCGGAAATAGGCCGGAAATCAGCCTTAGAGAATCGGGCCGAAATTTTAAAACTTTTGCCCGGCGCTGATTTAATTTTCATTACTTATGGTTTGGGCGGCGGCACTGGCAGTGGGGCCGGGCCAGTGGTGGCGTCATTGGCCAAAGAGTTGGGAATTTTAACCATTGCCGTGGTGACCAAACCATTTTCCTTTGAAGGCAGGGCGCGTCTAAAAATTGCGGAGAATGGCATAAGAAATTTAAGAAAAAATGTTGATACCTTAATTGTTATTACCAATGACAAACTTCTTTCTATTTTAAACCCCGCTGTTTCTTTGATTGACGCTTTTTGGTTTTGCGATGATATTTTGCGGCAGGCGGTGCAAGGAATTTCTGATTTAATTTTATTGCCGGGCATTGTCAATGTTAATTTCGCCGATATTAAAGCAATAATGTCTGGCGCTGGTTCTGCTTTTTTTGGCTTGGGCCGGGCAACTGGTGAAAACCGGGCCACACAAGCGGCCCTGGCGGCGATTAAATCGCCATTGCTTAATGTTTCGCTTAAAGGCGCCAAGGGAATTTTGTTTAATGTGGCGGGCGGCAAGGATATTTCTTTATCTGAGATTAATGAAGTGGCGCAGGTAATTACAGCGCAGGCCAATCCAGAAGCCAAAATAATTTTTGGTGCTATTCAGAAAGAAAAGATAAAACCCGGTGAAATTAAAGTTTCAGTTATTGCCACTGGGTTTTAATTATCAATGAGCCATAATTGCCAACCAATTTGGTAACATTTAATCGCTTGGACGCCTTGCCTCAGGGAGCACCCTCGCTCTTTGGTTACTGAATTGGTTAGATAGTATCAATGAGTCATTCGCGGATTTTTTTATTTTTTTGCCTTGCTTTTATTGGCGGCATTTTTTTGAATTCCTTTTTTAATTTCCCCTTTTTTCTTTTATTTATTTTATTAATTTTTGCCCTGCTTTTAATCGCTGTTTTTTGGCGTCGGCCAGCCAGCGTAATTGGTTTTTGTTTTTTATTTTTGCTTTTGGGCATTTGGCGTTATGAAATGGTTGAACAAGCAATAATTAATAATAAATTAAGGCAAGACGCTTTAGCCAATAAAAAAGTTGATTTAATTGGCCAAGTGGCGGCTGAACCCGACCGGCGAATAACTCATTTAAAACTTATTGTTAAAGTTAATGAATTGAAAGGGAAAATTTTAATTACCACGGATAAATATCCGGTTTATCAATACGGCGACCAATTAAAAATCAGCGGCCAATTAGCCGTGCCGGCGATTGAAGCGGAAGATTTCGCTTATCAGAATTATTTATTAAAGGATGGCATTTATGCCACTATGTTTTATCCAGCAATTGAAGTTTTGGCGCCGGCCAATTATAAAAACCTTTCTTCTTTAATTTATGCCAAAATTTTAAATTTTAAAGAAAGGCTGAGAAACAATATCAATCAGAATTTATCGCCGCCCGCCAGTTCAATTTTGTCCGCCATGCTGTTAGGCGACAAGGGCTATCTTTCTCCGCAAATTAAAGAAAAACTTAATCTAACCGGCCTGAGGCATATTACAGCGATTTCCGGTCTGCATATAACCATTTTATCAGTTATCTTTATGCAATTCTTGATTGGTTTGGGTTTTTGGCGGCGCCAGGCATTTTATCTTACTTTGATTTTTTTAATTGGCTATTTAATAATGATTGGTTTGCCCGCTTCAGCCACGCGCGCGGTTATTATGGCCGGCTTATTGCTTTTGGCTCAATATTGGGGTCGGTCCGCTTTGGCCAGCCGGACAATTATTTTGGCCGCTGCCCTAATGTTGTTCATCAACCCCTTGCTTTTGAAATTAGATATTGGTTTCCAACTTTCCTTTTTGGCAGTGATGGGCATTATTTATTTAAATCCATTTTTCAAAGAATGGTTTGGTTCGTTGAGCCAACCAACTGGTTTATTGGAAAAATTGCCAGACAAAATTAAAAAATTCTTAACCCTGTTTTACAATTTGCCTTATTATTTTTTCCTCTTTGTTTTAAGAAAAAATCAGACCATTAGAAACGCGCTCTCCACCACCTTGGCGGCGCAAATTTTTACTTTGCCCATTTTAGTTTATAATTTTGGTTATGTCTCCAGCGTAGCGCCTTTGGTTAATTTATTAATTGTGCCCTTATTGCCCTTTATTTTGCTAACCGGGCTTGTTTTTGTTTTGGCTGGCGTTATTTATTCAGGCTGCGGCTGGATTTTGTCTTGGCCTGTTTGGCTGCTTTTAGCCTATTTAATTAAGATAGTTGATTATTTCGCCCATTTTCCGCCGGCTTTTTTACCCATAAATTGGTTTTGGCTGGTTATTTTTTATTTTATTTTTGGCTTGTTGATTTGGCAGTTGTGTCGCCAAACCAGATTGATATTTCTTAGATTTTAGAATTTTGTTAAAATAAATTTAACCTATGGAAAAGAAATTTTTATTAGTGGCAGTCAATATGGGTTATGGCCATCAGCGAACCGCTTTTCCTTTGAGAGATTGGGCAGTGGATGGAGAGGTGATTATGGCCAATGATTATGTTGGGATGCCGGAAAGAGATAGAAAGATTTGGCAAAGCATTCGGAGGGGCTATGAATTTGTTTCTCGTTTTAAAAGAGTTCCCTTGATTGGCGAAGCGGTTTTTTTTATAATGGACCGCTTTCAGAAAATTTTTCCTTTTTATCCCAAAAGGGATTTATCCAAACCAAATACCCAGTTAAAGCAAACTATTGCCACGATTAAAGGCGGCTGGGGAAAAGATTTAATTGAAAAATTAAAAGTTAAAAGTCAAAAGTTAAAAGTCAATTTGCCGATAGTTTCCACTTTTTTCACGCCGGCTTATATGGCAGAATATTTTGGTTATCCGGGTGAAATTTATTGTGTTGTTTGCGACGCTGATATCTCCCGCACTTGGGCGCCTTTTGAGCCGCAAAAAAGCAAAATCAAATATTTTGCGCCAACCGAACGCGTGGTAGAAAGATTAAAACTTTACGGCGTCAAGTCGGAAAATATCTTCTTAACCGGCTATCCTTTGCCTTTGGAAAATTTGGGCGACGAGGACTTAACGGTTTTGAAAAGCGATGTCAAAAACCGTTTGGTTAACCTTGATCCGCAAAAAATAACTTGCCGCTTATACCAGCCCTTAATTAAAGAATATCTGACTGAATTACCGACTCAAAGCAATCATCCTTTAACCTTGCTGTTTAGTATTGGCGGCGCCGGCGCGCAAAAAGAAATTGCCGAGCAATTAATTAAAAGTTTGGCTGAAAAAATTAGAAAAAAACAAATTAAAATAATTTTGTCAGTGGGCGTAAAAAAAGAATTAAAAGAACTTTTTGAAAAACGAACAGCCGGTTTGGGTATTGAAATTCTTTGGGCAGAGAATTGTTTTGAATATTTTGCTAAATTTAATTTGGCTTTGCGCCGGACTGATATTTTATGGACCAAGCCCTCTGAGTTATCTTTTTATGCTGCTTTGGGTTTGCCAATTATTATTGCGCCAACCATTGGCTCGCAGGAAGAATTTAATGAGCGCTGGCTTTTAAAATCCGGCTTTGGTTTAAAACAGGAAAACCCAAAATACGCTGATCAATGGCTTTTTGATTGGCTGAATAAGGGTTATTTGGCTGAAGCCGCTCTGCAGGGCTTTGTTGAAGGAGAGAAATTAGGCGTTTTTAAAATTCGCAAAATCTGCTCTGGCTGTTAGCTAATTTTAACCCCTTGTGGAAAACTTTATTTTGTCTTTTTTTTGCTTTAAGGTATA
>JBNAUV010000007.1:0-2948 GCA_049700655.1 Minisyncoccales bacterium
TCGTCCTCGCTCTTTGGTTACTGAATTGGTTAGATAGTACAATTAAAACAATAAAATAGCCATTGACTTTTTAGATTTTTTTGTATAATAAAATAATAAAAATATGAGTGATTTTTATCAGCAATTAAAACTTTTCTTTATTCCCTGTCAGGCAAATAATTATAAACCGCGCTTTTTAGATAGCAAATTTTTGTTTTATTATGCTGTGATTTTATTGTTCTTAAAATTGTTAATTATTCCAGTTTTTCTTTATTTTCCCAACACTGTCTTTTTCGCTGATATCACTAAAATCGATTTAATTAATTTAGCCAATAATACGCGGGCTTATTTTAAACTCACGCCCCTAAAAGAGAATCCTTTATTAAATGAAGCAGCCTATTTAAAAGCCAAAGATATGTTAGAGAAGGGTTATTTTGCTCATTACAGCCCAGAGGGATTGAGTCCTTGGTATTGGTTACAAAAAATTGGTTACCAATATCGATCAGCTGGCGAAAATTTAGCCATTGGTTTTGTTGATTCCGAGCAAGTTCATCAGGCCTGGTTAAATTCGCCTTCCCACAAACAAAATATTATTAATCCTAAATATCAAGAAATCGGTATAGCAGTGCTTAAAGGTAAATTTCAAGGAAGTGAAACCACTTTGGTGGTGCAGTATTTTGGTTCGTCAGCAAGTTTGGCTTCGGCTCCCAAAACCGCCACCCGAGAAACTACATCAACCCAAGAAGCCGCGCCAACAAAAGAAACTCCATCAATAAAAGAAGAGATATTAGTTGAAAAAGAAACCGCAACAACCCAAGAAGAGGTTGTTAAAGAGGAACAGAAAGAGGAACAAACTGCGACTACCGTAACTGTTTTAACCACAACCGAAGAAGTCGCAGCCACTTCTAAAACCGCTCCCCGAGAATTGGTTTCGGCCGCCACAGCCGAGAAATTTGAAAAAACACCAGCCTTTTTATTCTTTGAGTTTATGACCGGACCATATTACGATTTAATTCAGAAAATTATTTATGGCTCATTGCTTTTAATTGTTTGTTTATTATTAGTGACAGTTTTTTATGATATCTTTATTTATCGTCGGTTTGAGATTCAATATAAAGATGTTATTTTAAAAACAGTTGGCTTTGCGGCTCTATGGTTTATTTTGTTCTTTTTGGATAAGACGATAATTATTCAATTAATTGCTTATAACTTTAGAATTGGTTAATCAGATGCAAACCCTTAAAGTTTTTGGGAAATATTTTATTATTTTATTTTTATTAATGGTCATTATTTTCAACTGGAGCGAAATCTCCTGGCTTTTTAATTATAAAGCCATCGGTGATTTAATTGACGAATATTGGCATAAATTCTTCCAGCGACCTGAACCAACTTTTCAATATCCGGCGCCGGCCACAGAACAAACCAGCACTCAACCAATTGAGCCGGAAGTTAAATATTATGAACATACTGGCAAACCAAACAGTCTTGAGATACCTAAAATTAAAGTGGAAGCGCCACTTGTTTTTGCCCAAACGCCAGAACAAAAAACCCTGACTGGTTTATACAAACTTTTGGATTATGGCGTGGTTCATTATCCTGAATCAGTCTTACCGGGCGAAAATGGCCAAACCATTCTTTTGGGTCACAGCGCCGGACCGGGTTGGCCGCACATCAAATATGATTGGGTTTTTAGTGATTTAAATAAATTGGAAAAAGGCGATGAGGTTTTTGTTAATTACAATCAGCGGAGATATCATTATACAGTGGTTGATAAGTTAATTTTGGAGCGTGGAGCAGAAATTCCTGCCCCCTTGACAGATTCACCAAATGTGTTAGTATTGGTGAGTTGTTGGCCACCGGGCCGTAATCAATGGCGCATTGCCATAGTGACCAACCTCTTGACAAACTTTTAGAGATATAGTATACTTAAGTCAAGATTAAAGTTCTTTAATAAACCGGATAAACCGGATTTTATATATAGGAGGTAAGGGGGAAAAGGATTATTTTAATAGACCAGAGAAAGGAGGTAAGAAGATGAAAAAACTTTTGTTTTTTATAGGAATTTTTTTCTTTATCTCAGCGGTTAATGCTGAGACAACGAAGTGGTCTCAGGTTGGGACCGCGCCGCTCATCCTGGGCGGTGTGGAGGAAGAAACTTCCCGGGGAAAGCTCATTCAGTATCAAGAGGTGATATTGAATGGGTTAAAGGATGCTGGCGAGAAACAACCAGAGATTATTTTCAATCAGCTGGTTGGTCGGTCGGCAGAGAGGTATATTATAAACCCCGGAACCACCTTTGAATATATGATATTCAAAGGTGGGAAAATTATCCGGAATGTAGAATGGGCTGGTTCGGTTTCTATTCAGAGTTGGCGGGTAGAAACTGATGCTGGTCCATTTGTAGTAATTGCTGGTTGCGGCAATATTGCCAAGTTGTCGCAGCCGGTACAAAGTTCTTCTCCACCACCTTCTACTCCACCACAGGTACAGGTGATTGTGGTTGTGATGGAGTCACCAGCGTCACCACAACCACCGGGGTCCTGGGTTGCGACTTGGTCACAACCCAGGGACTACTGGTATCCGTATTATTCTTATAGTTACGAATACCAGTACCGCCGTGGGTTTTCCTCCTATAGTCGGCCGCCGAGTGGTCAAACTAGAGGTAGTTCACCTGCTGGGGTGACCGTGCCGGCCAGGGGCAGGCCGCCGTCTGGTGTGACGGTAGCGCCGCGGGGTGGAGCACCCGGTGGAAACACTGGCGGTGGTCAAGGACCGTCAGTGCGGACCCGCTAGTTAAGGAAGAGGAGAGACCTCCATCTCCTCTTCCTCTCTATTTTTGCCGCGATGAAAATGGCGGTAAAAATAGGGAAGTCAATTTCCCAAAGGTTGAATGCTAATTCTCAAATAATAAAAAAGAATTAGTATTAAAAATTAATTAAATAATTAAAATTATGTTCAACAAACAATTT
>JBNAUV010000007.1:3048-17006 GCA_049700655.1 Minisyncoccales bacterium
CCTTGACCTGTACTGGTGCCAGTGGTTCAAGCTCTGACACAGTTACGGTCTATGTCAGCGGCCAGCCATCTGTCTATGTTGATTTAGATGTTAATGGTTATGATAATTCTGTGACTGTATCTTCTGGCAGCTATGTCACTTTGTCTTGGACTTCCAGCAATGCCAACACCTGTACAGCTTCTGGTGATTGGTCAGGCGCTCGAGCTTTATCTGGCTCAGAATCAATTGGTCCTATTACCAGCACTCGCACCTATACCTTGACCTGTACTGGTGCCAGTGGTTCAAGCTCTGACACAGTTACGGTCTATGTTGGTTCTTCGCCAACTACTGCCTTTAATATCGATTACCGAGTAAGAAATCTCTCTGATGGCACGGTTTTTGGCAGTTCAGTTGATGCTGATCCAATGGAAATTTTAACTTTCAGTTTGGATATCATGGCTAACAATAGTCCAGTGAATAATTTAGTCGCTCGGGTGACTTTGCCCAATGGCCTTGTTTATCTCAATGATTTAAAGATAAATAATGTGCCAGTGAGTGGCGATATTATAACTGGTCTTAACTTGGGCAACTTTAGTGCTTCAGAGGAAAGAACAATTACCTTCAGGGCTAGAGTGGCTGAAGCTTCCCAGTTTAACTTAGGACAAACCCAATTAACTCCTACGGTTGTGGTATCCAGCGATAGCGGCTCTCGCTCAGCTGCGGTTACAGTCAGAGTAAATCGCAGTCAAGTTTTGGGCGCAGCTACTGATGTTTCCACTGGTTTGACCAACAATATCTTGATTGATTCATTTGTTTTGCCCTTATTAGCCACTTTATTGATTCTTTGGTTATTCAGGGCACGAATTGTCAATCTGGAGAAATGGTTAGACAACAAGAGAAAAGCTTATCAGGCCTATAAGTCAGACAAAGCCTTAAATGAGCGATTAACCAGGCTTAAGATAAAGGAGATAGTGAGATCGTAAAATTCTCACCAAAAACACGGCCGAAAGGCCGTGTTTTTGGTTGCTAAAATTAATTAAATTTGTTATCTTAAAAAGAGAAGTTAAAAAGTGTCGCGTTTTCCTTTGTTAAATTTATGGGTGGTTAGCTCAGAGGCAGAGCGCTGCACTCACATTGCAGAGGTCACAGGTTCAAATCCTGTACCACCCACCAAAGGATTTAATAGAAACAATAAAGCTTATATAAAATATGGCTATTTTAAGCGATTATCCAACAAAAAAACATCGGCGCTGGGGATTGGGAATAAGGTTAGAGCGGACTAAACCTGAAACCCGTAAACTCAAAGGCGGCAGAAAAATTAAGAAAAAATAAAAATTGTATGAGCGAATATTTAACTTTAGAGGGTTGGCAAAAATTAAAAGAAGAATTGGACTATTTAGAAAAAGTTAAAAGAAAAGAAGTGGCTAAAAAATTAAAAGAGACTGCTGAACAGGGCGATTTAAGGGAAAATGCTGGTTATGAGGCGGCTAAAGAAGAACAAAGTTTTGTCGAGACAAGAATTAAAGAATTAAAACAGATTTTAGCCCAGGCGAAAATTGTTCAAAGACAATCTAATGAGAAAGTGCAATTGGGTTCCACTGTTAAGTTAGTATCTCAAGAGAAAGGAAAGAAAAAAGATGTTTTAGTAGTGACCCTAGTCGGACCGGCTGAAGTTGATGTGATTCAAGGCAAGATTTCTATTGAATCGCCTTTAGGTCAAGCTATTGTCAATAAAAAACAAGGCGATAAAATAGAAATTGAAGCACTGGGGGGTAAAAAAAGATATCAAATCGCAGAAATTAAATAACAATTTTATGACTAAAAAATTGAAAAAAGTAATTTTGGGTGGCACTTTTGATATTTTACATAAAGGCCATCGTTCTTTATTAAAAAAAGCATTCCAGATAGGCGATTTAGTCACTATTGGCTTGACTTCAGATCAAATGGCTCGCCGGAGAAAAAAAAGAAAAGTCAGTTTATTTACTCAAAGAAAAAAAGAGTTAATTAAATTTATAAAAAAAGAATTAAAAATAAAAAAACAATATAAAATTATTAAAATTAATGATATTTTTGGCCCAACCCTGAAAAAAGATTTTGATTATATTATTGTTTCGCCTGAGACCTATCAGGCTGCTTTGTTGATTAATAAAAAGAGACAGTTAAAAGAAAAAAAACCAATTAAAATTGTTAAAATAAAGTTTGTTTTAGCAGAAAATAAAAAACCCATTAATTCCACTGAGATTGTTAAAGGTTTAATAGATAGGGAGGGAAAGTTAGTTAGAAAATAATTAGTTTATGAGACTAATTGAGAATGAGAAGCAAGAATTTATTTGGACTAATCATGCGAGGCAAAAGTTAAGACAATATCGTTTTTCTGAAAAAAGAGTTTTAAGGATTTTTCGCCGACCAGATAGGGTAGAAGAAGGAATCGCCGAAGGTACCATAGCTGCCATGCAAATTACTGGCACTAAAAAACATCCGACAGAGGCCTGGGTAATGTATGTGATAATAAAATCAAAAAATAAAAAAAAGATAAAAATAATTTCTGCTTGGCGTTATCCTGGTCGAACGCCAGCCAACGAAAGACCAATTATTCCTCAGGATACTTTAGAAGAATTAGAATTAATTTAATTAATGTTGGCAGTTATAAAAAGAAGTATCTTTATTCAATATTTAGAATGGCAATTTTTTGATATACCTAGAGAAATTATAAAAGCCTGGCGGAATTTTCTTTTATTCAATTTACATTATTTCTCCACAACTCTATTAATTAAAACACTTTTTTCTTATTGGCATAAATATCGCTGGTTCTATAGCAAGAGATTTGATCCTAAAGTATACTTAGAAACTCTATTTTCTAATTTACTTTCTCGTTGTGTTGGCGCAATAATTAGAACTTTTTTTATTATTTTGGGAATATCAATTGAGATTTTTATCTTTTTAATAGGGTTAATAATTTTATTTATTTGGCTATTTTTGCCCATTTTTATTATTTTGGCAATTTATTATGGCTGTAAAATTCTTATTTAACCTTAAACAGGCAGGGATTTACCAAGCGATAAAATGGAACAAAAGTTTGTTGTTTAGGATATTGAAAATTTGCAGAAAATTATTTTTAATTTTTTTTATTTTCATTTTTTTAATTTTTCTCTATGGATTTATTGCCGAAGTAATTAGTTTTCAATTTCAAAAAATAACCCTAGGATTATCAATCATCCTCTTTGTTTTTTATTTAATTAGTTGCTTAGAAGAGATTTTTTTTAATACAAAACTTAAAAAACCAAAACTTCCAGCTGTAATTGAAGAAGTGTTAAGCGCGTCGGAAAGATTTAATTTGGCTGAATTTTTAAGTTTTGATGCAGCCCAAATTATTGATAAAACAATCAGATTTTGCCGCCAGAAAAAAAATATCCCCCTAACCGCCACAGCGCTTTTTTATAATTTGATTGATAATAAAAAACTAAGTTTTGTTTTTAATCGCGCTTTATTAAATAACAAAGAAATTAAAAAATTTGTTGCTGAATATTTTAAGACCATTGCGCCACAATCAGACGCTGAATTTTTTTATACCCCCGATTTTCAAGAGACTATTTTTGAATCATTAAATTTGGCTAAAGAAAAAAACCATCAGCGTTTAGAAATAGGCGATTTAATTACTGCTTTAGCCAAAACTGATTTAATTTTTAAAAAGATTTTAGTTGATTATCAGTTAAAATTTAATGATATTAAAAATTTGGTCCGTTGGTTAGAAAAACTAGAAGAAGAAACAATAAAACAAAAACGATTTTGGGAATGGAATAATTTAGTTAGAAAAGGTTCTTTAGGCAGAGAATGGGTAGCCGGTTATACGCCGACACTGGATAAGTTTTCCACTGATATTAGTGTTTTGGTAAAAAAAAGAAATTTTCCAGAAATTATTGGTCACCAAGAAGAAATTAAATCAATGGAAAGAATTTTGGCCAGAACAGAAATTAACAATGTTTTAATTGTCGGCGAAGCGGGCAGTGGTCGTAAAAGTATGATTTATGCTTTGGCCAAAAAATCTCTCTTAGGCGAGAGTCTGCCGGAATTAAATTATAAAAGAGTTGTGCAATTAGATTTAACCGCTCTTTTAACTCAACTGGCCTCTTTAGACGAAATAGAAAGTATTTTAGATGCTATTTTTCGCGAGGTTTTAACAGCCGGCAATGTAATTTTGGTTATTGATGAAATTCATAACTTTATTGGCGGCGGCGCAAAATTAGGTGCAATTGATATCTCAAATATTTTAGCGTCTTATCTGGCTTCGCCAGCCTTTCCAATTGTGGCCATTACTACTTTTGAAGGTCTTCATAAAAATTTAGAACAAAATTCCTCTATTTTATCTTTATTTGAAAAGGTAGAGGTGGCTGAAATTTCTTTAGAAGAAACCTTAGAGCTTTTACAAAATTTAAGTTTGGTTTTGGAGCAGAAAAATAAAAGATTCGTTTCTTATCAAGCCCTTAGAGATATTATTGCTTATTGTGATAAATATTTGCCAGCCATTCCTTTTCCGGAAAAGGCGATGGATTTATTAGATGAAGCAATGATTTATTTAAATCAAACAAAAGAAAAAGTATTATTGTCCAAACATATTGCTGAGATTTTTTCTAAAAAAACACAAATTCCTGTGGGCGAAATAGAAGAAAAGGAAAGAAAGGTTTTGCTCAACTTAGAAAAATTAATTCACGAAAGGATTATTAATCAAGAAGAAGCAGTTATGGAGGTGGCAACCGCTTTGAGGCGAGCGCGGACCAAAATAAGTGTCCGCAAGGGGCCAATGGGTTGTTTTTTATTTTTGGGACCAACTGGCGTGGGCAAAACAGAAACTTCAAAAGCGTTAGCTGAGATTTATTTTGGTTCAGAAGAAAGAATAATTCGTTTAGATATGTCCGAATTTCAAAATATTAATGATATTCCCCGTTTATTGGGCGCGCCTGGCCAAGAAGGATTATTAACAACGCCGGTGCGCGAACAGCCATTTTCTTTAATTCTTTTAGATGAATTAGAAAAGGCCCATCCCAATATTTTAAATTTATTCTTGCAAGTTTTTGATGAAGGGCATTTAACTGATGGTTTAGGCCGGAAAGTTGATTTTAAGAATTCAATTATCATTGCCACTTCTAATGCTGGTTACCAAATAATTCTACAGGCCTTGAGTGATAAGAATAAATGGGTTACTATTAAAAAAGACCTTTTGGATTATCTTTTTAGAGAAGGCATTTTTCGGCCAGAGTTTATTAATCGTTTTGATGCTGTGGTTATTTTTAAACCATTAACCCAAGAAAACCTTTTACTGATTGCTGATTTGTTGTTTAAAAAACTAAAACAAAATTTAAAAGAAAAAGAAATTGAATTGGTTATTGCTGAACCATTAAAGAAAAAAATAGTTGAATTGGGCTATGACCCAGTTTTTGGCGCGCGACAAATGAGACGGGTAATTCAAGATAAAATAGAAAATGTTTTAGCCCAGGCTATTTTAAGCGGAGAAATTAAGAGAGGATACAGGGTAGAAATAAATCCGGAAAATTTTCAATTACAAATAAAATAAAAGGCCGAAAATAAAAATTAAAATAAAAGGTTGAGAATAATAAAAATTTAAAAATATAAAACACGATCAACTTGGCAATTTTAATCAATTATCAACAATGCTAAAATCACGGCCCATTATTAAAATTGTTGGTATTTTAATTGGAGCTTTATTGTTGATTGCGATTGGAGTTTTAGTTTATGCCAAGATTTGGCAGCCCTGGTGGAGTCCCTTTAAAATCGTTCCAGAAAAAGAAATACAAACAGCATTATGGAAGATGAGTAAATTAAACACTTTACGGACAGATGTAGAATTAAATTTTGAGTCAACTGAAGGGAAAATAGACGCTCAATTGATTAGCGATTTAGATATAAGCAATTCTCAAAAGCCAAAATCAATCTCTGATCTGAAGGTAATTTTAAGCGCAAAAGGCTATGAACTAACTTTGGGCAGTAAAGTTATTAATTTAACTGATGAATTTTATTTAAAAATAGAGAATGCCCTTCTTCCTTATTCTTTATTTTTACCCAAAGAATGGATTAAATTTGACCAAGAAAGTTTAAAAAATTTGGGACTGCCTGTAAAAGTTGAAAAACAAGATGAGAAAATTGAGAAATTAAAGAAAGATTTGATTGAATTATTAAAAGACAAACAATTATATTTAGTTAGTCAGGTTTTACCCATTGAAGAAATTAATGGTAAAAAAAATTATCACTATGTGATTGTCTTGAATAGAGAAGAATTAATTAAATTAGCGCCAGATTTCTCTAATCTTCTTAATCAGTATATATTAGATTTAATCGAAGATTCTCCAATGCCAATATCGGCTGAAGAAAAAGCAGAAATGGAGGAGACGCTAAAAGAGAAACTTCCTCAGGGTTTGACTGAATTTGTTAACCAGGTCAGTCAGATGCCTATTGAACTTTGGATTGGGAAAAAAGACAGTTATCTTTATCGTTTAAAAACCGAACAATTAATTGACATTACGGCTGGAAATCAAAAGCAAACTCTTTTGGTTAAAATAAATATCAATTTCAGCAATTTTAATCAACCAGTTAATATTGCTATACCTCAAGAAGTTAAACCGATAGATGAATTATTAAGAGAGCTGTTTTTGAGCTATTCCCAAGGATTAGGTAATCAGTTGCCATTGTCTGAATAAGGATAAAAAAGAATAACAAATAAAAACTAGCCTGAACAAGGCTAGTTTTGTTTTGTGGATTTTCTGTGGAAAAAAATTGACTAATTAATAATTTTATTCGTAAAATAGGCTTATTTTGTGATTTAATCTAAGGGGAAAGGGTGGTTGACGTAATTTATTGAGTGGATAATAATATAAATGAAGTGGAAAATTGTGGAAAAGTATGTGAAAAAGCCAGTTTTCCTGTGGATAAATTATGTTTAGCGGTGAATATATTTATTTAATAGATGAAAAGAAAAGATTGGCCGTACCAGTTAAGTTTCGGGCGCTTTTAGGTAAAAAAGCTGTTTTAACGCGTGGTTTAGATCAATGCTTGTTTCTTTATCCAATTAAAGAGTGGAAAAAATTGGCTCAAAAAATAGCTAATTTGCCCTTGGCTCAAGCAGATGCTCGAAGTTTTGCCAGATTAATGTTGGGTGGAGCAATGGAAGTGGCTTTTGATAGTTTAGGCAGAATTTTAATTCCAGAATATTTAAAAAAATATGCCAACCTTAAAAAGAAAGTTGTTTTAATTGGGCTTTATGATCGGATTGAAATTTGGGATGAAATAGAATTTCAAAAATATAAAGAAAAAACTGAAATGGCAGCTGGCGAAATAGCTGAACGTTTAAAAGAATTAGGAGTATAAAATGCATTTACCAGTTCTTCAAAAAGAAATATTAGATTTTTTTAATCCAAAACCAAATGAGAACTTTATTGATTGTACTATTGGCGAAGGAGGTTACGCCCCGGCGATTTTAAAAAGAACAGCGCCAACTGGTAAAATTTTAGGAATTGATTGGGACAAGAAACAGATTGAAAATTGCCAGAGACGATTAAAACAGTTTCAAAAAAGATTAGTTTTGGTGGTTGATAATTTCGCCAATCTAAAAGAAATTGTTAAAAAAACAGGTTTTGGTTTAGCGGCTGGTATTTTGCTTGATTTGGGGATGTCCAGTTGGCATTTAGAAAAAGCGGGAAGAGGATTTACATTTTTAAAAGATGAACCATTAGATATGAGGTATAGCCCAGATAATGATTTAAAGGCTGAAATGATTGTTAATCAATGGCCAGAAAAAGAAATTAATAGAATTTTGAAAGAATATGGCGAGGAAAAATGGTCAATAAAGATTAGTCGAGAAATTATCAAAGTTAGGAAAATAAAACCAATTAAGAGCACCCAAGAATTAGTGGCCATCATTAAAAAAGCAGTTCCTTTAAAATATCAACATCAAAAATTACATTTCGCCACTAAAACATTTCAAGCCTTAAGAATTGCGGTCAATCGCGAGTTAGAAAATTTGGAAAAAGTTTTACCGCAGACAATAAATGTTTTAAAACCAGGCGGTCGTTTAGCCATAATCTCCTTCCATTCGTTAGAAGATAGAATAGTTAAAAATTTTTTAAAAGAAAAGCAAAAACAGAATATTTTGAAAATAGTAAATAAAAAACCAATTAGTCCCAATTTAGAAGAAATAAAAATTAATCCACGTTCTCGGTCTGCTAAACTGAGAACAGCCATAATATGTCATACACCAATAAATCTTTAATTTCCCATCCATCAATTTTTGTTAAGTTATTTAATTTAGACAATAATTTAGTTTTGAATCTTTTTAGAATTTTGATTTTTTTGATAATCATTTCAGTTTTGGCTGTTTCAATTTATCAATTTAATATTTATACGGCCGGCCTTTACTCAGTCAAACAATATGAAAAGAAAATAAATCAACTGACTAAAGAAAACCAACTTTTGGAAATTGAATTGGCAAAAAATAGTTCATTAGTCAATCTGGAGCGGTATGCCGGAAATTTTGAGAAATCCAATAAAATAGAATATATCAGAATTTTAAATGGTACTGCTTTTGGCGGAATAAAATAATGTTGCGTTGGCGAATTAATTTTATTTTGATTAATTTTTTACTTCTAGGCGCAGTTTTAATTAGTCAGCTTTTTTATCTCCAAATAATTAAAGGCGATTTTTATAAAGCCCTAGCCCAGGGTTTGTTTGGGGTTAGTCAAGACCAAAGAATAAAAGAAAGGGGAGAGATTTTTTTTAGGAATGGTGAGGCCTTAGCAGTTAATATTACTTGGCCCCTTATCTTTGCTTCACCAATAGAAGTTAAGGAAAAAGAAATAACAGCCGAAAAGCTTGCTTCAATTCTTTCACTTAATAAAGAAGATATTTTAGAGAAATTAAAAAAAGACAACTTCTATGAGGTGATTAAAAAGAGAATTACCCCCGAAGAAAGACAAAAAATACAAGAATTAAATTTAAAAGGGATTTATTGGGGTGAAGAAAAAGGAAGGTATTACCCCCAAGAAGATTTTGCTTCACAATTAGTTGGCTTTGTTGATACTGAAGGACAGGGTCAATATGGTTTAGAATCTTATTATAATGAAATTCTCTATAATGAAAGAACTCAAAAAAATCAGAATATTGTTTTAACTGTTGATTACGCTATTCAATTCCAAGCAGAGAAACTTTTGAAGGAAGCGAAAGAAAAATTAAATATAGAAAGCGGAGAGATTGTGGTGGTTGATCCTAAAACCGGAGAAATTTTGGCTCTAGCCAATTTCCCCAATTTTAATCCTAACAAATATTCTTTGGTGACTGATTTTGATATTTTTAAAAATAGCGTTACCCAGAAACTTTTTGAACCCGGTTCAATGTTTAAAACAATTACGATGGCTGCCGCTTTAGAGGAAGGCAAGATTACTCCGGAAACAACCTATATTGATAATGGCTTTGTAAAAGTTGGTGGCTGGACAATTTACAATTATGGTAAAAAAACTTGGGGAGAAAGAACAATGACGCAAGTATTAGAGTATTCAATTAATACTGGAGCAATTTTTGCAGAACAAAAATTGGGACACAATAATTTTCTAAAATATTTTGACAAATTTGGTTTTTCAAAGCCAACCAATGTTGATTTGCCGGAAATTTATTCAGAGAATAAAGAATTCAAAAAAGGATATGAAGTAAATTTTGTTACAGCTAGTTTTGGTCAGGGCATAGAGATTACACCATTGCAATTAATTACTGCTTATACCGTTTTGGCCAACAATGGAAAGTTGGTAAGGCCATTTATAGTTAAGAAAATTATTTCTAATGATGAAATAAAAGAAATTAAACCAGAAACAACTGATGAATTAATTATTTCTCCCAAAACAGCCAATCAGGTTACCGCTATGTTGGTTAGCGTGGTAAAAAATGGTTCTGCCAAACTTACTCAGATTCCAGGTTATTATATCGCTGGCAAAACCGGCACAGCGCAAATTTCTTGGTCAGCTTTGGGGATAGAAAAAAAAGGATATTCAGAAAAAACCTGGCAGAGTTTTATTGGTTTTGCGCCAGCGTTTAATCCACGTTTTTTGATTTTAGTTAAGTTAACAAACCCAGAAACAAAAAGTTCTGAATATTCAGCAGTGCCAATTTTTAAGGAATTGGCTAAATATTTAATTGATTATTGGCAAATACCGCCTGATTATTAATTATTAAATTTATGATAAATATTTTGACCAAAATTAAATTTTTTTTAACAAAACCAAGCATTGTTGTGATAATTGGTTCTGAACAAAATTTAGTCGCCAATATTATTATTCATCTTTTAAAACAACATTTTCATTTAGGTAAAGACATTTTTGTTTTTAAAACCAAGGAAATCAATAAATTCTCTTTTTATTTTAAAAATTCGCCACAACCAATTTTGGTTTTAACTAGTTTTGAGAGTAAATTTTCTGTCAAAAATTTGCCATCTTATAGTTGGTTTGTCTTAAATTATGAAGATGAAAAATTGAGAGAAAATATTGATAAATTTGAAAATTTTAAAATTATTAAGTTTGGGTTAAGTCAAGAAAGCCATCTTTTTGTTTCTGATATCAAGGTAAATAGCCAGACTAATTTCAAAGTTAATTATCAGGGCAGCACTGTTCCTTTTTGGCTGAATGATCGGTTGAGTGAGATTCAAATTAGAGATATTTTAGCGGCTGTGGGGGTTGGTTTGATTTTGGGATTAAATTTAGTGGAAATTTCTCAGTCTTTTAACTATTTCTCATTGAAAAAATTTACTTGATTTGCTAAAATAAAAATATGACCAAAGAAAATATTAATCAAGAATTAAACGAAAAAAAGCCAACTCAAGAGCGAGAATTGGCAAAGAGAATAGAAGAAGAAGTTAAAAAAGAAAGGGTAATAGAGGGAGTAGAAAAGAGGTTAACTCCAGAAGAAGAAATGATTAAAGAAAAAATTAAGAAAGAACTGACAGAGTTAAAATTTACTTCAGCCGAAGAAAAAGAAATTAAAGAGAAGGCCAGAAAAATTGAAAGATTGGGGCAAGAAGAAAAATTAAAAAAACTTTTTCAATTAGCCAACAAAGAAGGTTTGTTTTTTGCTATTAAAGTAGCCAAAGAAATGAAAGATGAATATCTGTTAGATTTATTTCATGATCTTTTAGCGCGCGACCATTATTATAAAAAATTTATAAAATAATGGAAAATTTATTTTTATTTATTATTATTGCGGCGGTAATTGGCGTTATTTTTATTGTGGGGTTGCCGTTTTATTTTAGAAAATTAAAAAGAGAACAAGTTTTAACCAGCTTGGATATGACGCTTTTTTTAGTAATGATGCCCAAATATGATTTGAAGAAAAGCGAAGCAGTTAAGGAAGAAGAAAAAGCGCTTATCAGCCAAATGGAACAGATTTTTACAAATTTTCTTTATTTAAAAAAACCAGGTTTCTTCCAACAACCACCTCGAGTTGTTCTAGAAATTGCTTCGGAAAGCGGACAAACTGATATTTCTTTTTATGCGGCTGTGCCGAAATATTTAGAAACAGCTTTTCCTAAATATGTTCAGGGAGTTTATCCGCGAGCTTTAGTTGAAAAAATTAGCGATGATTATACTATTTTTGAGCCGGGTGGAGTAACGGTTGGTTCTTATTTAAAATTGAAAGAATCAGCCATTTTTCCAATTAATACTTATAAAAAATTAGAAAAAGATCCCTTGGCCGCCATTACCAATGCGCTTTCTCAATTATCGCCAGCCGAGGGAGCGGCTATTCAGATAGTGATTCGGCCTTTATTTAATCAAAATTGGAAGAAGTTTGGCGAAAAAGTCCTGTCAAAAATTAAAGAAGGGAAATCAGTTAAAACAGCCTTAATTGAAGCAAGCCAATCTCCTTTCTTAACTTTTTTATTAGATATTTTAGATTTATTAAAAACTGGGCCAAAAGAAAAAGTAATAACTAAAGAGCCGGTTAATGAAATGGTTATTGAGGCGATTCAATCAAAAATTCAAAAACAAGTTTTTGAAACAAATATTCGTTTGATTGCTTCAGCCAATGATCAATTAAGGGCTGAGGAAATTTTAAACCACTTAGAGGGTGTTTTTAGTCAATTTGCTCTTTTTGCCATGAATAGTTTTGAAGTTAAAAGAGTGAGTAAACGCCGTTTGGCAAGGTTGATTTATGATTTTAGTTTTCGTAATTTTAATCCCGCTGAAAAAAATATCCTTAATATTGAAGAACTAACCAGTCTTTATCATTTCCCCACACATTATTTAGAGACTCCTTATATCAAATCAGTCAAAAGCACAACAGCTCCGCCGCCATTGGAGTTATTAGAAACTGGCGTTAATTTAATTGGTCAGGTTGTTTTTCGCGGCCAGAAGAAATTGGTTTATTTTAACACTAAGGAAGACAGAAGACGCCATTTTTATTTAATTGGACAAACCGGCGTGGGTAAAACAGCGCTCTTAAGAGAAATGATTCGTCAAGATATTGAAAATGGCGAAGGCGTGGGCGTGATTGATCCCCATGGCGAATTAATTGAAGCCACCTTGGCGAATATTCCGCCAGAAAGATTTGAAGATGTTGTTTTGTTTGAACCGTTTAACCTAGAAAGACCGGTGGGATTAAATATGTTAGAATATGAAACGCCTGAACAAAAAGATTTTGCTATTCAAGAAATGATTGCTATTTTTTATAAATTGTTTCCACCAGAAATTATTGGGCCAATGTTTGAACATTATATGAGAAATGCCATGTTGGCTTTGATGGCTGATAAGGAGAACCCCGGCACCTTAGTGGAAATTCCGCGTATTTTTACTGACCCCGAATTTTTAGAAGAGAGAATGCGACACGTCACCGATCCAATTGTGAGAAATTTTTGGTTAAAAGAATGGCAACAAACTACTGGCGCCACCCGGTCGGATATGTTGGGTTATGTTGTTTCTAAGGTTGGCCGTTTTGTTGAAAATGAAATGATGAGAAATATTATTGGACAATCGCATTCTGGTTTTAATTTGAGCAAAATAATGGATGAAGGCAAAATTTTCTTAGCTAATTTATCTAAAGGTTTAACAGGCGAGGTTAATAGTTCTTTATTGGGATTGATTTTGGTTTCTAAAATGCAAATAGCAGCCATGAGACGGGCTTGGATACCTGAGGAACAAAGAAGAGACTTTTATCTTTATATTGATGAGTTTCAGAATTTTACCACTGATTCTATCGCAACGATTCTTTCTGAAGCCAGAAAATATCGTTTAAATTTAATAATGGCTCATCAGTATATTCCACAGTTAAAACCAGAAATCAGAGACGCGGTGTTTGGCAACGTGGGCACCATTGGTTCATATCGAGTGGGCGCTGATGACGCTGAATTTTTAGAAAAGCAATTCGAACCAGAATTTACTCGTTTTGACCTGGTTAATCTTGATAATTTTAATTTAATTATTAAAATGTTAATTAAGGGGAAAATTTCTTCTCCATTTAAGATGCAAACGCTACCACCCCGTAAGGGTAATCCAGATATTATTCAACCAATTAGAAAATTATCAAATTTAAAATATGGCCGCAGCCGGGAAGAAATAGAAAAAGAAATTATACAAAGGTCGAAAATTGGTGTTTAAATTATAAATCTTACCCATATTTATGGGAGAGCTATTTAGAAGAGAAATAGAGCCAACACTTATGTCATCTGAAATTCCAATCCCTCAAACCCCTAAACCTTCAAAGGTCAGACCGGAATATCTTGAAAAGAAAATTACCTTAACGCCAGAAGAAGAAAAAAAAATAGAGGAAAGAAAAGAAAGACAAAGAAAATTAGCGCTTAAAACATTAAGGAAATTTTTTACTGAAACTGAGGTTAATAAAGAAAAGTTAGAAGAAATTGTTAGAGAATTAGAAGAGAGGGGTGTTATTTTTGTTTCTCCGTTTCAAAAAGAATCAGGTAAGGAAGAAATACCTAAAAA
>JBNAUV010000007.1:17106-28335 GCA_049700655.1 Minisyncoccales bacterium
AAGGAAGAAATACCTAAAAAAGAAGAATTACCGTCCCAAGAAAAAGCAGCTTAATTTTAATAAAATTTGCATCTATTTCCTTTTGCCGCTATCGTCTAGTGGCTTAGGACATCCCCCACCTTTATGCCCTCATCGTCTAGTGGTTTAGGACACCAGACTCTCATTCTGGTAACACCGGTTCGACTCCGGTTGAGGGCGCCAAAAGGTGGGGGAAAACTCGGGTTCAAATCCCGATGGGGCCGCAAAGCTAAAACCACCGGCCTGCCCCGTAGTTAACCGAAGGTTATACTTCGGGGTTCAAATCCGGTTAGCGGCATTTAAAGATTATATCTATTACCTTAGTTAAAAATCCCGAGGTTCGACCTCGGGATTTTTATATTTGTCGCTGTATTTATTTTTTAAATTCTGTATAATAAGAATAAAAAATATGAAAATAATTTATGCCATAGCGACGCTTGCCGGTACTATTATTGGTGTTGGATTTTTTGCTTTACCTTATGTCACTCTTAAAGTGGGTTTTTGGGTGATTTTAGGTTATTTTTTGGTTTTAGGGTTTTTGGTTATTTTGATTCATCAATTTTTTGCTGAATTGGCTTTAAAAACTCCTGATTACAAACGATTTCCCGGTTTTGCCAAAATTTATTTGGGAAATTGGGGAGAAAAGATAGCTTATTTTTCAACAATTTTGGGAATCTTTGGCGCAATTTTAGCTTATTTGATCGTTGGAGGAGAGTTTTTAACAGAATTATTTTTACCAATCTTTGGCGGAAATTCCCCAATCTATACTCTTTTTTATTTTATTGCTGGCGCTCTTTTAATTTTCTTTGGTAGAAAAGCCGTTGCCAAAATGGAATTCTGGGGACTGATTTTATTTTTTATAGTTTTAATTTTGATATTTTTCCGAGGAAAATACCTCATAAACATTGATAATTTATTCCCAGTTGATTGGTTATTGAAAATTGAAAATTTATTTCTTCCTTATGGCATTATTCTTTTCTCTCTTTGGGGAGCGGCTTTAATTCCAGAGATTGAGGAAATGCTGGGAGAGAAAAAACAATTAATTAAAAAAATAATCCCTATTTCTATTATAATTACAATCTTGGTTTATCTTTTTTTTATCTATCTAATTTTGGGAATTACTGGTCCTCAAACCACTGAATCAGCCTTAGTTGGTTTGCGTAATTTTTTGGGTGATGGAATTGTCAATTTAGGGCTTTTCTTTGGCATTCTTACTACCTTTACCTCTTTTATTGCTTTAGGACTAACTTTAAAGAAAGTTTTTTGTTATGATTTAAAAATAGGGAAGAATTTGGCTTGGGCAATTACTTGTTTTGTTCCTTTAATTCTTTTTTTAATAGGAATTAAGCAATTTATTCCAGTCATTGCTTTTGTCGGAGCAGTAATGTTGGGAATTGACGGTATTTTAATTTTATTAATGTATCAAAAGATTAATCCGCCAAAATTTAAAAGAATTTTGATTTATCCATTATTTTTTATTCTTTTTTTAGGAATTTTTTATGAAATTTTTTATTTTCTAAAATGATTTTTTGGCAAAATATAATTTTACTTTTTATTTCTTTTTTTCTTTTGACTTTTTCCGCAAAGTTGGTAGTTCAATCTCTTTTGAGAATTGCTCAATTTTTGGGCTGGAAAGAATTTGTTGCCGCTTTTTTATTAGCCGCTATGTCTAATTCTATTCCGAATTTGTTTGTTGGAATTGTTTCAGCCCTAAATAAAATTCCAGAGCTTTCTTTTGGCGATGTGGTTGGCGGAAATATTATTGAAATTGCCCTATTGGGCGGTTTAGCGGCTTTAATTTCTAGAAATGGCCTTTCTACTCAAAGTCGGACAGTTCAAGGAAGCACGCTTTTTGCCACCCTGACCGCTATTTTGCCTCTAATTTTGGCTGGAGATGGAATAATTTCCCGGGGCGATGGAATTTTATTAATTTGTTTCTTTTTAATTTATCTTTTCTGGCTTTTTAAGAAAAAAGAAAGGTTTGAAAAAACCTATGATGGTGTTTCTCGATCATTAAAATTGAGCTTGGTTTTTAAAAATTTTCTTATTCTTGCTGGTTCAGTTTTTTTGCTTTTACTTTCAGCGCAGGGAGTGGTGAATTCGGCTATTTTTTTCGCTGGTTATTTTCATCTACCTGTTTTCTTTATTGGAATTTTTATCGTAGCCTTGGGCAATAATTTACCAGATCTTTTCTTTGTTCTTCAATCAGCCAAAAAAAATCAGGACTGGTTAATTTTAGGAGATTTAATGGGCGGTGTGGTGATTACTGTTACTTTGGTTTTAGGCGCAGTTGCTTTAATCCAGCCCATTAAAACTGATATTAGTATAGGCGCAACAGCCATTAGTCGGATTTTTTTAGCCATCAGCGGCCTTTTCTTTTTATTTTTTATCAGAAGCGGAAAACGGGTAAATAAGAAAGAAGGAATAATTTTAATAACTATTTGTCTCCTTTTCTTTTTATTGGAAATTTTGAACCAGATTTATTGACTTGATTTTTAAAAGATGATAGAATAAAGAGTGATGACTGAATTAATTTTAATTTTAGGATTTTTTTTAATAATTGTTTTAATTGGATTTTTTTTAATCCAAAAAGTAAAAATTGATCAGGTTCAATCGCGGGAAATAAAAGATTTAGAAAGACGTTTGACTGATTTATTAATTAGTCAGTTAAAGGATATGGGAGGACGTTTTGATACTACCTCGCAGGCAATGCACCAACAAATTTCATCATTTACCAAAGAGACGGTCCAGTTAAAAGAAAAAGTTGAAAAAGTTCAAGAAGAAATGAAAAACATTTCTTCTTTTCAAGAGATCTTTAAAACGCCAAAGTTAAGAGGGGAGTGGGGCGAGGCATCTTTGGAACATATTTTAAGCGAATATTTTCCAAAAGAGCTTTATGAACGTCAACATTTGTTTTCTTCAGGAGAGCAAGTTGATTTTGTCTTCAAATTGCCCAATGGCAAATTATTGCCAATTGATGCTAAATTTTTTTCCGATAACTTTGAAAGGATGATTGAAGCCAAAACCGAAGAAGAAAGAATTTTTTTTCAAAAAAAATTTGTTCAAGATATAAAATTTAATATTGATAAAATTGCTTCCAAATATATTTTGCCATCAGAAGAGACGGTTGACTATGCCTTAATGTATATTCCGGCAGAAGCCATTTTCCATCATTTAATGTTTAATTTAAGAGACGAAGATGTGGCTGATTATGCCAGAAAGAAAAAAATTACTTTAGCTTCGCCTAACACAATTTATTTAACTTTGAAAACTATTGAGCATTGGTTTAGGGATACGCAAGTTTCTAGAACGACCAAAGAGATTTTAAAAGGCTTGGATAAAATTCAAAAAGATGCAGAGAAATTATTAGATGATTTTAGAAAATTAGGCAATCATTTAAAAAATGCTGGTTCAGCATACGAGAATTCAGAAAAAAGGTTATTATCTTTTACAGAAAAAGTGGAGAAATTAACCACCCTAAAACAACCAGAAGAAATAAAAAAATTAAAATAAAAATATAAAAATATGTTAGCGGTTATAAAAACCGGGAGTAAGCAATATTTGGTTACACCTGGGCAAAAAATAAAAATTGAAAAAATTGAAGGCAAAGAAGGTGAAAATATAACCTTTAATGAAGTTTTGCTTTTGGAAAAAAACAAAAAAGTAAGTATTGGCGCGCCCTTAGTCGAAGGAGCGAAAGTAAGTGGTCGTATTGTGCGACAAGGCAAAGCAAAAAAGGTGATAATTTTTAAGTATAAACCAAAAAAACGATACAAAGTTAAAAGGGGTCATCGCCAACCATTCACTGAGGTAGAAATAGTAGAAATTTCTAATTAACTCATTAAATAACTAATAACCCAATAAAAAGGTTGGTTGGGGGAATTTTATCGTCGGCTCTCTAAAGACGAAGAAATGGTTTCTTCATCAGCATATTCTAATTCGCCTCCAACTGGTAATCCGCGGCCCAATCTGGTAATTTTTTTATTAAAAGGTTTTAAAAGCCGTTCTAAATATAAACTAGTGGCTTCGCCCTCAGTGGTGGCATCAAGGGCAATAATAATCTCTTTTATGGCTGGATTTTTGATTTTTTTTATTAATTCTTCAATTCTCGTTTTGTTTAAACCTTCTTTTTTTAAAGCAGACATTTTACTTCCTAAAATAAAATAAAACCCATTATATTTTTTAGTGTTTTCTATAGCAATTAAATCAGCCTCTTTTTCTACCAGACAAATTAGCGAATGGTCACGTTTGGGATTGCGGCAAATTTCACAAAAACTATTTTTTTGATCCAATTCATCTTCAAAAGATTTATAACAAGAGGAGCATAATTTAACTTTTTCTTTTAGTTTTAAAATGGTTGAAGTTAGTTCTTCAATTTTTTCTTTATCTAAACTCAATAGATAGAAGACAAACCGCGTAGCGGTACGTGGTCCGACAGTTGGAAATTTAGCGAATAAATCAATCAATTTTTTAACAGTTGGCGAGTACACAAAAATAAATTATTCTTCAAGATAATTTTTTTCTAAATTTCTAAAAGCCACTCGCACGTCATCAAAATATAATTCAACTCGACCAACCGGTCCATTGCGATGTTTGGCAATAATAATATCAGCGATATTTTTTCTGCTTGTTTCGGGTCGGTATCTATCTTCGCGATAAATAAACAAAACAACATCAGCGTCTTGTTCAATAGCGCCAGTTTCTCTTAAATCAGATAAGCGGGGAATTTGCGGCGATCGTTGTTCTACCGCGCGCGATAATTGAGAAAGCGCTAAAACTGGAATATTTAATTCGCGAGCCAGCGATTTTAAAGAACGTGAAATTTCTGTCATTTGTTGAACCAAACTTACCTGGTTATTGCGTGGTTCCATTAATTGTAAGTAGTCAACAACAATCAATCCCAACCCTTTTTCCGCTTGGAGTCGTCTAGCCATAGCCCTCATTTGCAGGATATTACAAATACCCGCATCATCAATATAAAGTGGCGCTTCAGCCAGAATTCCCAAAGCGTGTTGAATTTTGCTATAATCATTATCTTCTTCATTATTAGAAAGTCGGCCGGTTCTTAATCGCCACAAGTCAATACCAGCATAGTCAGCAATTAACCGGTCAATTAACTGATCTTTTGACATTTCTAAACTAAAAATACCCACAGGCACTTTTTCATTAACCGCAATATGGCTGGCAATGTTTAAAGCCAAAGCGCTTTTACCCATTGAGGGGCGTGAGGCGAGAATAATTAGATCTGATTTTTGTAAACCAGCCAAGATGTTATCCAATGCGGCAAAACCAGTTGGCAAACCCCTGAGACCGGTTTTATGTTTTGACAATTGGTCAATTCTTTCAAAGGCCTCGCTTAAACCATCTTTAACCGAAACAAATTTTTGCGTTAAGCCGCGATGGGCAATGCTGAAGACTTTTTTCTCGGCCTGGTCCAGTAAAATTTCTGCATCGTCGGTTTCATTATAACCCATTAAAGCGATTTCGGAACCAATCTCAATTAAATCTCTTAAAATTTTGTTTTTTTGGACAATCTTGGCGTAGTGCAAAACATTGCTAGCTGTGGGAATAGAATTTATTAATTCAGTTAAATAAGCATGACCGCCAATTTCTTTTAATTTATCTTTTTCTTTTAAACGATTAGCCACGCTTAAAATATCAATCGGCTCTCCTTTTTCAAAAAGTTCCTGGCAAACTTGATAAATTTCTTGATGATTGGAATGATAAAAATCAACCGGTTTGATAAAATCAATTACTTTGATAACCGCATTTTTATCCAACATTAAACAACCTAACAAAGATTTCTCAGCTTCAATGGAATAAGGAGGAATTTTTTCCGGTGATTCTTTGTTTATCATAATTCCGTAATTAATTTAGCATAATTTTTTTAATTTTAAAACCCTGAGGAGTGTCTTCAATTTGATAATTCATTTTTTCAATTTTTTTTCTAATCGCATCGGCCTTTATCCAATTCTTTTGTTGCCGATATTTTTCTCTTAATTGAGCCAACTTAATAATTGTTTGGGGAACCACTGACTTTTTAATCTGGGTGAGTTTAAGCCCAAAAACCCTATCAAAATTTAAAATTAACTGATATTTCTCTTGGGAAGAAAGATGATTTGACTTAATAATTTGCCACATTAAAGCCAGGGCTTGCGGAATATTTAAATCATCATTAATATAATTAAGAAATTCTTTTTGATATAATTTAATTTTTGCCGCTTTCTTTGTTAAAGAATTAAAATTGGCTGGCTTAAATTCACTTATTAATTGATAAAGTTTATTTAGCGTATTTTGAGCTGCTTGCAGGCCGCGCCAAGTAAAATTAAAAGGTGAGCGGTAATGACCGGTTAAGAATAGATAGCGCAATGCCAAGCCAGAAAAATGTTTTTTTTCCAAATCAGCAATGGTGAGAAAGTTTTTTAATGATTTACTCATTTTTTCACCCTCGATTTTTAAAAATTTTGTGTGAAACCAAAATCTAACAAATTTTTTTCCAGTTGCCGCTTCAGATTGAGCAATTTCTGATTCATGGTGGGGGAAGATATTATCTTCACCGCCAGTATGGATGTCAAAAGTTTTACCCAAATATTTCATTGACATAGCCGAACACTCAATATGCCAACCGGGAAAACCCCGACCCCATGGCGCATCCCATTCCATTTGTCTTTTTATTCCTGGCAGAGTGAATTTCCAGAGAGCAAAATCAGCTGGATGTTTTTTTTGCGGATTAACGCCAACACGGGCGCCGGCTTTTAGTTTTTCTAATGTGTTGCCAGAAAGTTGACCGTATTTCTTAAATTTTTGCACAGCAAAATAAACACCGTCGTCAATTTGATAAGCATAACCATTTTTCCATATTTGTTTGATTAAATTAATCATTTCAGGAATATGGTCAGTGGCTCGGCAAACAATCTGCGGTTCAAGCAGGTTTAGTTTTTTGCGATTGGCAAAATAAATTTTAATAAAATAATCAGCAATTTCCCAAACAGATTTTTTCTTTTCCTTGGCGCTTTTTTCCATTTTATCTTCGCCCGTGTCAGCATCAGAAGTTAAATGACCAACGTCAGTAATATTTAAAACATGTTTAACTTTATATCCATTATATTCTAAAACCCGGCGCAAAAGATCGGTTTGGGTATAAGTCCAAGCATGGCCTAAATGATCATAATCATAGACAGTTGGCCCGCAAGAATAAAGTCCAACCCTTTTATTTTTGAGCGGTTTAAAAATTTCTTTTTTTCGAGTTAAGGTATTGTAAATTTTTAATGGCATATTTTTATAATAACATTTCTTTGATTTTTTAGAAAGATGTGATAGAATAATAAAATAATTATAAAATAATTAAAAATATGAAAAAAATTGACTTCATTTTAGCTTTAATAACCGGAGAAGGCATAGCTGGTTTATTTGTTTGGCTCCTTAAAAATTCACCCAATATTAACTTACCCTTTTTATATTGGCTTTTGCCCATTATTATGCCAATTTTAACATTATTTGGTCTTTGGTCAGCTTATTTAATTGGTCAAAGATACCTCTTTGTTTATCAATTAGCAAAATTCGTTTTGGTTGGCGCGGTTTTTGCTATATTTGATTTGATAATTTTAAATTTGCTTTTAGAATATTTCGGTATTAGCAAAGAGGAAATAATTAAATACGCTATTTTTGTGGCGATTTCCTTTGTTGTGGCGACTACAATGAAATACATTGCTGATAAATATTGGGTGTTTGAAAAGAAAGAAAAAGATCAAGTAGGAGTAGAATTTAGTAAATTTTTTATTATTACTTTAATTAGTGGCGGAATTCAAGTTAGTGTTGCTTCTTTAATTTTTGCTTTTCTTGGCGGGTTTTTAGGTCCAGAAATAGTTGGGGCTAATATTGGAAAAATTTTAGGAATTGCGGTGGCTTCAATCTGGAATTTTCTTGGATATAAATTTATCGTGTTTAAAAAATAACCAAATGACATGTTTTTAGTTTTATATCGCAAATATCGACCGCAAACCTTCGCTGAAGTGATTGGCCAGGAACATGTTGTTAAAACTTTAACCAATGCCATTGCTTCCCAGAATATTTCCCATGCTTATTTATTTGCCGGACCGCGTGGTTCGGGCAAAACCACTGTGGCGCGACTTTTGGCCAAGGCATTAAATTGCGAAAATCGGCGAAAGGGCGATTACGAGCCGTGCAATAAATGTTTATTTTGTTTAGAGGTTAATGAAAATCGTTCAATTGATTTAATTGAAATTGATGCTGCGTCTCATCGGGGCATTGATGAAATAAGAGAATTACGCGACGGAATAAAATTCACACCTAGCCGAGCCAAATATAAAGTATTTATTTTAGATGAAAGCCATCAATTAACCAAAGAGGCGGCCAATGCTCTTTTAAAAACCTTGGAAGAACCGCCGGCTCATGCTATTTTTATTTTAGCCACAACTGAGATCCATAAAATGATTCCGACTATTATTTCCCGTTGTCAAAGATTTGATTTTAGAAAATTAAGTGTGCCAGAAATTATTAAAAGATTAGAATTTATTGCCGAAAAAGAACGAATTAAAATTGAAAAAGAGGCGCTTGAATTGATAGCCCTAAATGCCGATGGTTCAATTCGCGATGCGGAAAGCATTTTAGACCAAATTTTAAGTTACCATAATGTGGCAAACAATCATCAATCAATAATAAAAACTGAAGATATTAAAGAAATTTTAGGTTTAATAGAGATAAATATTGTTAGTCAATTTTGTGATTTTCTTTTACAAAAGAAGACTGGTCCAGCTATTAATTTTTTAAATGAGTTAATAGAAAAAGGAGTTGATCTTCAAGAGTTTATTAAAACCTTAATTAATTATTTAAGACAGGGTTTAATTTTGCGTTTAATCAATATTCCCAACAGCAATCATTTGATTATTGGTTTAACCAAGGAACAATTAGCAAAACTACAACAACAAATGGCTAATTGTCCAGAAAGTGAAATAAGAAGATTAATTGAGTTGTTATTGGAGGCAGAAAGAAAAATTTATTATGCGACCATTCCACAATTGCCATTAGAATTGGTTATTATTGAAGCAACGCAGAATATTAAATAATGCGGGGTCGTCTAACGGTAGGACAGCGGCCTTTGGAGCCGTTAATCTTGGTTCGAATCCAAGCCCCGCAGCTTGTTCTTGTTTGTAGTTGTTGTTTAATGTAATATTTTTTGCGATTTATTAAATTTTATTTTCTGAAATTTTTTAGTATTGAATATTTTAATAATATTTTATAAAATAAAAGTAATATTGAAAAATTATTGAAAAATATTTATTGAGAATAAAAGCAAATAAGGTCATAAAAATAATCAAATAATTTTAAAAATTATGGTTAATCAACAATTGCTTGATTATATTAAGCAACAACTACAACAAGGAATCGATGCTAATCAAATTAAGCAAGTTTTACTTAATAATGGTTGGCAAAATAATGATATTGAAGAAGCATTTAATATAATAATGTCAAAGCCCGTTTTATTAAAAAAGCGAAAATGGAAAAAAATTATTTTTATAACAGTCTCTATTCTTTTAATCTTTGGCTTATTTCTTTTTTTGCTTCCAGAATTTTTGAATTTATTTGCAAAAGATATTACGCCTATAGATGATTCTGATTTGCAATTACAAAAAGTATTTGTTTCTGATAAAGACAATGCTTATTTTGATTTAATAAAAATAAAAGATGTTATTTATATGCCCAAAGACAAGCTACCAACAATTCTTGATATGGTTGCTGGCAAAACATGGGATAATCAATTTGCTGAAGAAATAATATCTAAAAATTCAGAAGCATTTAAATATTTTTCTGAAGCTGTTTTAAAACCAAAATATCAAAATCCAACATATGCAGATCCGGAAAAAATTTTTAATAATTATATTTCATCTCCGTCTACAATCTTAAGTGTTTTAGACCAAATGTCACGTTTAAGCGCAATACAAGCTTTGTATTTAGCTAAACAAAATAAAGATGAAGAAGCATTAAATGAAGCATTAAATTCTGTAAATATAGGACAAAAAATTCAAGATTCTCAGGATTATCTTTTAGAATATATTACAGGAACGAAAATGAAAGAGAGGGGTTTGGAAACTATGCAAAAAATAATTTCTTCATCAAATTTAAAAAGTTCTGAATTAAAAAAATATGCTCAAGAGTTAGATAAATTTTATAATAATGAAACTGGTTTAATTACAGCTTTTAAAATTGAATATTATATTCAATCTTTTACTGTTGATTCGATTGTGCGCGGAGTAATGAAAATGTTAAAATCATTATTTGAAGATAAAGAAAACCAATACTATGAAATTATCAAAAAAATTGAAAATAATTATTATTTTCAGCCAAATAAAACAAAATTACTTTTTGCCGAAGATGCAAGAGCTAATATAAAAAACGTTAATCAGTCTTGTGGAGAAATTAATATTAATACATCTAAAAAGTTGACTCCAACAAATCCTATAAGACTTTATATAGAAGAAAATGTTGTTGGAAAAATGTTATATGATGTCCTAACGACGTCTTTAGCAGATATTATTAGAAAAAAATGTCAGGAAGATTTATTAGTAGGAGCAACTCAGGCGATAATTGCTATTAAAGCTTATAAAAATGATACAGGTAATTATCCTAATTCACTTAATGAATTAATCCCAAATTATTTATCATCAATTCCTAAAGATCCATTTGACAAAAAACCTTTAAAATATTCTTTAACAAAGAAAATTATTTATTCTGTTGGAGAAGATGTCGAAGATTCGGGTGGAAGTACTGGAAATGACTGGAGAAAAATGGCAGATCCAACCTTTCAAATTAATTTTTAGCAGCACTTGACTTATAAGATAGATAAATTTTTGTAATAACTTGCTGTGTTTTTTGGACAAAATCCGAACTTATTTTAAGGAAAATCCCGACGCTGAATTCTAAAATTTTACGCTCGGGCAGGGCGGGAATTTTTACCCCGTAGGAAGCCGAAGGCTTTCCTTTGGGGCATTTTCCCCGAACCCCTTTTCCTTCCCGCCCCGCCCTCGCTCCTGCCCCGTAGGGTCGCAAAGCGACTCCTTCGGGGTTCGCCGCCGCTGAAATTCGTTCTAGTGAAACTGGGCACCGCTTAAAACAAGTTAAGTATAACCAAAAATAAAAACTGCATAATGCCAGATACATATTGCACTCCTTGAAGCCATAACTTCATGGAGT